>JAFEBY010000084.1 GCA_018242465.1 Pseudomonadota bacterium
CGCGATTCGTGGGTGCCGAGGCCGATCACTTCGATCGGGTTGCCCGGTGAGTATTCGCCGACGAGCGCGGTCACCTTGGAGGTGCCGATGTCGAGTCCGACGATGAGCGACTTGTCGCCTTTGCGATTCATGAGATGCGGTATGCCGTGAGTGGAGCGTGGAACGGGATGCGGAATGTGGTGGCGATCGGCGTCGGCAGCGGCGCGGGCAATGCCGGAGCCGGTGTCGTCGATGGCGTTGTTGTCGGCGTGGCGGGCTTGGCGGCATCCGGCTTGTTGCCGGAACCGTTCGCCGGTGCCCCGCCCCACACCAGCGCAAAACCATTGGTGTAGCGGAGGTCGGCGCGCTGCAGCGGACGGCCCTGCTGCGCGACCAGGCGCGGCATCAGTCCGGCGAAGCGCACGATGCGTGCTTCGGCATCGTTGCGACCGACGATCACTTGCGTGCCATCGGACAAGGCCATGCCCCAGCTGCCGCGGCGATCCTGCGTTAGTTCCTTCACGCCAATGCCGGCAGCAGCGAACAACTCGCGCGACTTGGCGTAGAGCGCCAGCACGTCGGCGACATTGCGCGGATCGCCGTCGAGTTGCGGCATGCCCGTGGGCAGCACCATGCCTTCCTGGCGCGGGAACAGCAGCCCCTTGTCGGAGACCAGTTGCGACTTGCCCCAATAGGCGTACGGGCGTTGCGCTTCGATCTTCACATCGATCTCGTCGGGCCAGCGCTTGCGCACTTCCACATGGGCGACCCACGGCAGCGCCGACAACGCGGCCTGCGCCTTGTGCAGGTCGGTGGCGAAAAAGCCGCGCTTGGTCAGCGGCGCCAGCGTCTGTCGCAGCTCCGTTGCATCGGCTGTGCTGAGATCGCCCTCGACGTGGAGCTTGCGGAACGGGAAACGCTCGGTGCCGATCCAGCCGTTGAGCACGGCGACCACCGGCAGCACGATCACGCCGATCGCCACCAGTCCCGCCAGGATGCGCAGCAGATTCCTCATGCACGTACCTCCAGCGTCTGCTCGAGGATGCGCCAGCACAGTTCGGCGAAATCGATACCGACCTGCGACGCGGCCTTCGGCACCAGCGAATGGCTGGTCATGCCCGGCGCGGTGTTCACTTCCATCAGCGCGAAGCGGCCGTCGGCATGGCGCATCACGTCGACGCGGCCCCAACCACTGCACCCGGCGCTGCGGAAACCGGCCATGGCGAGACGGCGAATTTCGGCTTCGTCATCGCCGGACAAACCCGGGCAGATGTATTGCGTGTCGTCGGAGATGTATTTGGCGTGGTAGTCGTACCACTCGCCCGGCGGCACGATCTTGACCGACGGCAAGGCGAGATCGCCGAGGATGCCGACGGTGTACTCGCCACCGGCAACCAGTTGTTCGGCCAGCAGTTCGTATTCGTAGGTTTTCGCGAACTCGACCACCGGTGCGAGATCGTCTTCGCCCATCACGCGGAACACGCCGACGCTCGATCCTTCCGCCGACGGCTTGATGAAAACCGGGAAGCCGAGCGTGCGCACCGCAGCCGCGACATCGGCACCGACAGGCAGGCGCACGAAGCGTGCGGTTGGCAGGCCTTCCGACAGCCACACCTGCTTGGTGCGGATCTTGTCCATCGTCAGCGCGCTGCCGAGCACGCCCGGGCCGGTATAGGGAACGACAAACGATTGCAGCAAGCCCTGCAGCACACCGTTCTCGCCATCACCGCCGTGGAGGATGTTGAAGACGCGATCGAACTTCTTCGCCGCGAGTTGTTCGACCAGCGCCGGGATGCCATCGATTCCATGCGCATCGACGCCACGCGAACGCAATGCTTCCAGCACGTTGGCACCGGAGTTCAGCGATACCTCGCGCTCGGCGCTGGCGCCACCGAACAGTACGGCGACGCGACCGAACGCCTGGGCGTCGGTGGTGCGCAGCGCGGGCACGGTGAACGTGCTCATTGCGCGCCCTCCTGCGGGATGAAGCCTTCGCGCGCGAGCTTTTGCGCTGCCGCGCCGATATCGCCCGCGCCCATCATCAACAGCAGGTCGCCGTCCTGGAGCACGTTGGCGAGCACGCCCTGCAATTCCGCGGCGCTGTTCACCACCACAGGATCGACACGACCGCGGGTACGGATCGCGCGTGCCAGCGACTTGCCATCGGCACCGGCGATCGGCGCTTCGCCTGCGGGATAGACCTCGGTGAGCAGCAGCGCATCGGTACTGGCTAGCACGTTGGCGAAATCGTCGAAGAGGTCGCGGGTGCGGCTGTAACGATGCGGCTGGAAGGCGACGACCAGGCGACGATCCGGCCAGCCGCCGCGCGCGGCCTCGAACACCGCGGCGAGTTCGCGCGGATGGTGGCCGTAGTCATCGACCACGGTGACTTCGCCACCCTGCGGCAGCGACAGTTTCGCAAGTTGGTTGAAGCGGCGGCCGATCCCGGCGAAGCCTTCCAGCGCACGCGCGATCGCCTTGGCATCGACACCCAATTGCCAGCCGATCGCAGCGGCAGCCAGCGAGTTCTGCACGTTGTGGCGACCCGGCAAGGCCAGCGTGATCGGCGTGCAGGTGCCGTCGGGCAGGCACAGCTCGAAATGCATGCGCGCACCCTGCTGGCTGACGTTGCAGGCGCGGACGTCGGCGTCTTCGTGGAAGCCGTAGGTCAACACATGGCGCGGCGTGTCGGCGGCGAGCGCGGCGACATCGGCATCGTCGATGCACAGCACCGCCAGTCCGTAGAACGGCAGGCGATGCAGGAATTCCGAGAAGGCGCGACGCACGTTGGCGAAATCGCCGCCGTAGTTCTCGAGATGGTCGGCGTCGATATTGGTGATGACGGCGATCAGCGGATTGAGGCGCAGGAAACTGCCGTCGCTTTCGTCGGCTTCGGCGACCAGCCACGGACCGCCACCGAGCTTGGCGTTGGCGCCGGCCGCGAGCAACTGGCCACCGATCACGAACGTGGGGTCGAGCCCGCCCTCGGCGAGCACGCTGGCCGCGAGCGAGGTCGTGGTCGTCTTGCCGTGTGTGCCGGCAATGGCGATGCCGCGACGGAAGCGCATCAGTTCGGCCAGCATTTCCGCGCGCGGCACCACCGGGATGCGTTGCGCGCGTGCTTCCATCAATTCGGGGTTGTCGGCCTTGATCGCCGACGACACCACCACGCAATCGGCGCCCAGCACGTTGGACGCAGTGTGGCCGCGATGGATGGTCGCACCCGACTGCGCGAGGCGGCGTGTCGAGGCGTTGTCGGCATTGTCGGAACCCGACACTTCGTATCCGAGCGTGCACAGCACCTCGGCAATCCCGCTCATGCCGACACCGCCGATGCCGACGAAATGCACGCGCCGGAATTGCCGGGCCAGATTGCCTGCATTCTGCAAACGGCGCTCGTGGATGGTGGAGATCATGCGGCCACCTTCAGGACAGCGTGCTTCAAAACAATGTCGGCGACGCGCTGTGCGGCATCGGGTCGAGCGAGCGAGCGCGCCGCACGCGCCATGGCAAGGCGACGCGACGGATTCGCAGCCAGGTCACGCAGCACGCCGGTGAGGTTGTCGGCCAGCTGCGCGTCCTGGCGCAGCAGGATCGCGGCATCGTGATCGACCAGATACTGCGCATTGCGGGTCTGGTGGTCGTCGACGGCTTCAGGGAACGGCACCAGCACGCTGGCGACGCCGACCGCGCACACCTCCGCCAACGTCAACGCACCGGCGCGGCAGACCACGACATCGGCCCACGCATAGGCCGCCGCCATGTCGGAGATAAAGGCTTCGACCGTCGCCTCGACGCCGGCACGGGCATACGCGGCCTCGGCATCGGCGACCTGTTTCTCGCCGCATTGGTGGCGCACTTCGAATTTCTGGCCAGCTTGAGCCAGTGCTTGCGGGACTGCCTCGTTCAAAGCCCGCGCGCCCTGGCTGCCACCGAGCACCAGCAGGCGCACGCGATCACAACGGCCTTCGATGCGGTGCTCTGGCGCTGGGACCCGGGCGATCACATCGCGCACTGGATTGCCGACGACGACTTCTCCGGCGAACGTATTCGGGAATCCGGTCAGCACTTCACGCGCCATCTTTGAAAGCACGCGGTTGGTCATGCCGGCGGCACGATTCTGTTCGTGCACGATCAACGGAATCCCGAGCTGACGTGCGGCGAGTCCGCCCGGACCCGCGGCGTACCCGCCAAAGCTGATCACCGCACGCGGCGAATGCTTGCGCAACACCGCGCGCGCGGCGGACACCGCGCGCAACAGGCGCAGCGGCAAGCCGAGCAGCGCCTTCGCGCCCTTGCCGCGCACGCCCTTCACCGCGATGGTGTCCATCGGGATGTCGTGCTGCGGCACCAGGCGCGTTTCCATCGCGCCATCGGCGCCGAGCCAGCGCACGTCGATCCCTGCATCGCGCAGCACCTTGGCCACGGCGAGACCGGGGAAGATGTGACCGCCGGTACCGCCGGCCAGGATCATCACGGGTCCGTGGTCGCTCATTCGCGCTCCACCTTGTCGAGCACGGGCTCGATGCGCTGGCGCGACTGGTCGCCCGACGGGCGACCGCGACGCAACAGCTTGCCGAGGTTATGGGCGACCGCGGCACGCGCATCGTCGGCCGCGGTGCGCACCGAATGCATCGACGGAATGCCTGCCTCCGGCGTCTGCGGGGCTGCGGCCGTTTCGCCGCGACGGATCGCGACCTGGCGTTCGGCGCGCGTGAGTTCATAGGAAACGCGCAACAACAGGCCGAGTGCCGCACAGGTGATCAGCAGACTCGATCCGCCGTAGGAAATGAACGGCAGCGTCAAGCCCTTGGTCGGCAGCAGTCCGAGGTTCACGCCGATCGAAATGAAGGCCTGCAGCGCGATCCAGGTACCGATGCCGAAGGCGCAGAAGCCGGCGAAGAAACGCCGCATCTCTACGCACCTCAGGCCGATCACGAAGGCACGACCAACCACCAGCATGTACATCGCGATCACCGCGCACACGCCGACAAAGCCGAGTTCTTCCGAAATCACCGCCATGATGAAGTCGGTATGCGCTTCCGGCAGGTAGGACAGCTTCTGCACCGAACCGCCAAGGCCGACGCCCCAGAATTCGCCGCGACCGATTGCCATCAATGCATTGGTGAGCTGGTAACCGGAACCCAGCGGGTCTTCCCACGGGTTGAGGTAGGAGACCAGTCGCTTCATGCGATAGGGCTCCATCAGGATCATCAGCGCCAGCGCCGGCAGTGCGAGGATCGCCGGGATCAGCATGCGCGGCATGTGCACGCCGCCAAGCACCAGCATCACCGCGGTGATCGCCAGCAGCAGCGCGGTCGAACCGAAATCCTTCTGCACCACCAGCAGGATCGCGCCCATCACGCAGGCGACCAGGATCGCCTTGAGCATCGCCTTCCAGGTGCCGTTCACTTCGTCGCGGAAGCGCACGAGGTAGCTGGCGAGC
>JAFEBY010000085.1 GCA_018242465.1 Pseudomonadota bacterium
ATGGCACGCGGAATCAATAAAGTGATTTTGGTCGGGAACCTCGGCAACGACCCCGACACCAAGTTCACCCAGGGCGGCATGGCGATCACCACGCTCAGCATCGCCACCACCACGGTTCGCAAGGACCGCGACGGCAACCCGCAGGAAAAGACCGAATGGCATCGCGTCAAGCTGTTCGGCAAGCTCGGCGAGATCGCTGGCGAATACCTGAAGAAGGGCCGTGAGGTCTATATCGAAGGCCGCATTGAATACGGCAGTTACGAGAAGGATGGTGTCAAGCACTACACCACCGACATCGTCGCCGACGAGATGCAGATGCTCGGTGGTCGTCCCGAAGGCGCCAGCCAGGGCGGTGGTAGCGGTGGCTACGAGCGCAGCGCGCGCCCGGCCCCGGCCCAACGTCGCGAACCGGCTCACCAAGCCCCGGCGGCGTCGGTGGCCGATTTCGGCGGTGATTTCAACGACGACGATATTCCGTTCTGAGCCGGAATTGTCGCGGAATGCACCGGACGGCGCCTGCGGGCGCCGTCTTCGTTTCTGCGGTGCTGCCGCAGCGCAGCTGGACTTGATCGCCGCCAAACCTTAATTTGTCGGCACTTCCGTCCACGGACCCGTCATGGCCAACCCGCAGAACGCAGCCGCGCCCCGCAAGGAATTCACCCTGCGCGGCATCATCCTCGGCATCCTCATCACGGTCGCGTTCACCGCGGCAAACGTGTTCTTCGGATTGAAGGCCGGCCTGACGTTCGCGACCTCGATCCCGGCGGCCGTCATCTCGATGGCCCTGCTGCGCGGTTTCAAGGATTCGACCATCCAGGAAAACAACATCGTGCAGACGGTGGCATCGGCGGCGGGCACGCTGTCGTCGATCATCTTCGTCCTGCCCGGCCTGGTGATGATCGGTTGGTGGACGCACTTCCCGTTCTGGGAGTCGTTCCTGATCTGCGGACTCGGCGGCATCCTCGGCGTGATGTATTCGATTCCGCTGCGGCGCGCGCTGGTCACCAATTCCGACCTGCCGTATCCCGAAGGCGTGGCCTGCGCCGAGGTGCTGAAGGTCGGCAGCGGCGACGACAGCAAGGGCGTGGAGGAAAGCCGCGCCGGCCTGCTGGCGGTGATGTGGGGCGCGATCGTCGCCGCGGCATTCGCGGCGGTGGTGGCGACCAAGGTGTTCGCCAGCGACATCGCCAGCTATTTCCGCATCGGTGGCGGCGACAAGGCGCCGGTCAGCGGATTCGATTTCTCGTTGTCGATGGCCTTGCTCGCGGTTGGCCATCTCGTCGGCCTGTGGGTTGGCCTGGCGATGCTGCTCGGCGCTGCGATCGCATGGATCTGGGGCGTCCCGCATTACTCGTCCCTGTCGACGGTTACATCGAGCATTGCCGATATCGCCGGCGATACCTGGAGTCACAAGGTGCGCTTCATCGGCGCAGGCACCATCGGCGTCGCCGCGATCTGGACTCTGGCGAAACTGGTCAAGCCGGTAATCTCCGGCCTCACCTCGGCGATGGTGGCCGCAAAGGTGCGCAAGGCAGGTCAGTTGCACACGCTTGATCGCGTCGAGCACGATATTCCGATCGGTGTCGTCGGTACGATCATGCTCGCCAGTTTCGTGCCGATCGCATGGCTGTTCGGCCACTTCGCCACCGGTGCCGGACTCGGCGACCATCTGTGGCTGCTGGTGATCGGCGGACTCATCTATTGCGTGATCATGAGTTTCCTGGTGTCGGCGGTCTGCGGTTATATGGCGGGCCTGATCGGGTCCTCCAACAGTCCGTTGTCGGGCATCGGCATCCTCGTGGTGATTGGTATCGCCGCGTTGCTGGTGTTCGCGGTCAAGCCGATGCTGCAGCCAGGCCAGGAGAAGTCGCTGGTCGCGTTCGCGCTGTTCGTCACTGCGGTGGTGTTCACCGTTGCCGCAATCGCCAACAACAATCTGCAGGATTTGAAGACCGGGCAACTGGTCGATGCCACGCCGTCGATGCAGCAATGGGCGCTGGTGGTGGGCGTGATCGCCGGGGCTGCGGTGATCCCGCCGGTGCTCGATCTGGTCAACCAGGCCTACGGCTTCGCCGGAGCGCCGAATGCGGTGGCGGGCAAGGCGCTGCCCGCACCACAGGCCGGTCTGATTTCCGCGCTGGCGCAGGGCGTGATCCAGAACAACATCGACTGGAGCCTGATCGGAATCGGTGGCGCCATCGGCGCGGTGTTGATCATCATCGATGCCATCATCCAGAAGAGCTCGGGCGGCAAGCGCCACCTGTCGCCGCTGGCGGTTGGCCTCGGCATCTACCTGCCGACGTCGGCGACGTTGATGGTGGTGGTCGGCGCGATTGCCGGTGCGCTCTACGATCGCCGCGCCGAACGCAGCCAGCGCCCGGAAACCGCCAAGCAGATGGGCGTCTTGCTGGCTTCTGGCATGATCGTTGGTGAAGGCCTGATCGGGGTGCTGATCGCCGGGATCGTCGCCTTCCAGCTGTTTCCGCTCGAACTGGTGGGCGACGGTTTCGCCAACACGGCCAAGTGGATCGGTGGCGGTGTCTTCGTCGTGGTGATCCTGGGGCTGTATCGCTACGCCGAGGCATTGTCGAAGCGCGCGGGCGCGTAAGCCTTCCATCGCAGCGCAGCAGGCAACGGGCGCGACAACCGCTAGAATCGTCCGATCCCCAGCTCGGACGATTTCGATGACACTCCGCCACGCCCTGTTGCCGCTCGCGCTGCTCGCCGCACTCCCTCTTTCCGCGCAGACGCAGCGTGGCTTCACCGTGCGCGACATGGTCGCGCTCGATCGCTATTCGTCGCCGGCGCTGACGCCGGATGGCAGCGTGGTGGTGTTCGCCAAGCGCCAGATGAATGCCGAAGTCACCAAGGCCTCGACCTCGTTGTGGGCGCGCAACCTGCGCACCCGCGACCTGATGCCGCCCAAGCGCCTCACGCCGGAAGGCTGGAACGTCAATTCACCGACCGTGTCGAAGGATGGCAAGTCCGTCTACTTCCTCAGCGGCAAGAACGGCAGTTCGCAGTTGTATGCGATCCCGTTGGCGGGTGGCGAACCGAAGCAGCTCACCGATCTTCCGCTGGATGTCGATGCCTACCAGTTCGCGCCCGATGGCCAGCACGTCGCCGTGGCGATGGCGGCGTTCCCCGAGTGCAAGGGCGATCTCGCCTGCAGCAAGCAGAAAGGGGAGGCCAAGCCCAAGACCAGCGGCGTGGTGTTCGATCGATTGTTCATCCGCCACTGGGACACCTGGAGCAACGGCAGCTACAACCGCGTATTCGTCGCCGATATCGGCGATGCCGCAGCGAAGGATGCAACGCTGGTGAGTGGCGCGATCAATGGCGACATCCCGTCCAAGCCGTTCGGCGACCTCGGTGATCTCGCATGGTCGCCCGATGGCAAGCAGCTGGTGATGAGCGTGCGCCAGGGCGATCGTGTCGAACCGTGGAGCACCAATTTCGACCTGTGGCTGGTCAATGCCGACGGCAGTGGCGAGCCGCGCAACCTGACGTCCGCCAACAAGGCCTGGGACGCCGGCCCGGCGTTTTCACCCGATGGCAAGACGCTGTACTACCGCGCCATGAAGCGCCCGGGCTTCGAAGCAGATCGCTTTGCATTGATGGCGATGGACCTGGCCAGCGGCAACACGCGCGAGATCGATGCCAAGTGGGACGCATCGGCTGATGGCATCACGCTTTCTGCCGATGGCAAGACGATCTACACCACAGCGGTCGAGCTCGGCCAGCATCCGTTGTTTGCAGTCGATGTCGCCAACGGCGAGGTGCGCAACGTATCCGGCCCGAAGGGGTCGATCTCGTCGTTCGCGTTGGCCGGCAACACGGTGGCGTTCATGCGCAACAGCCTGCAGAGCGGCGATCAGTTGTTCGTCACCGATGCCGATGGAAAAGCGCCGCAACGCGCGATCACGCCGAGTGCCGGCGAGATGCTGCCAGGCGTGAAGTTCGCCGATGCCGAGCAGTTCACCTTCATCGGCTGGAATGGCGAGACCGTGCACGGTTACGTGGTGAAGCCGTGGAACTACCAGCCGGGCAAGAAGTATCCGGTTGCGTTCCTGATCCACGGCGGGCCGCAGGGCAGCTTCGGCAACGGTTGGAGCTACCGCTGGAATCCGCAGACCTATGCGGGCCAGGGCTATGCCGCGGTGATGATCGATTTCCATGGTTCCACTGGCTATGGACAGAAATTCACTGACGCCATCAGCCAGCACTGGGGAGACCGTCCGCTGGAGGACTTGCAGAAGGGCTGGGCCGCCGCGTTGCAGAAGTATTCCTTCCTCAACGGCGACAAGGCCTGTGCGCTGGGCGCGAGCTACGGCGGTTTCATGGCGTACTGGATCGCCGGCAACTGGAACCAGCCCTGGAAGTGCATCGTTGCCCACGACGGCGTGTTCGACAATCGCCTGATGGGGTACGCCACCGAGGAGCTGTGGTTCAGCGAGTGGGAAAATGGCGGCACCGTGTGGGAAAACCCGGCCGGCTACGAGAAGTTCAATCCGATCAACCACGTCAAGGACTGGAAGGTGCCGATGCTGATCGTGCATAGCCAGCAGGACTTCCGCATCCCGGTGGAGCAGGGCATCGCCGCGTTCAGTGCGTTGCAGCGCAAGGGCATCGAATCGAAATACCTCTACTTCCCAGACGAGAACCACTGGGTACTGAAGCCGCAGAACAGCATCAAGTGGCATGACACGGTGAACGACTGGTTGAAGTCGCATATCGGCCAGTAAACGCGTGGAGGCCATCACTCGGGGTCCGCTGATCCAGGACGACATCGTCGTCCTGGGTGTCCTCGCCGCCGTGCTCGGCGTGGTGTTCTGGGCGTCGTCGCGCGAGTCCGGATTCCTGCGGCGATTCTTCGATCTCGTGCCGCCGTTGCTTCTGTGCTACTTCATCCCCGGCATCCTCAACAGCCTGGGCGTGATCGATGGCATCCACAGCAAGCTCTACAACCCGGTGGCGAGTCGCGTGTTGCTGCCAGCGTCGCTGGTGCTGCTGACGCTGACGGTCGACATCCCGGCGATCCTCAAGCTCGGGCCCAAGTTGCTGCTGATGTACGTCGCGACCTCCGCCAGCGTGATGCTTGGCGGCGTGTTCGCGTTCGTGACGATGCAGGCGCTGTTCCCGGCGACGATGGGTGGCGATACCTGGGGCGGCATGGCTGCGCTTGCAGGCAGTTGGATCGGTGGCGGCGCCAACATGGTGGCGATGAAGGAGATCTTCCATGTCGATGCCGTCACCTTCGGTCAGTTCGCGGTGGTCGATGCCGCAGTCGCCTATGTGTGGATGGCCGTGCTGCTGTTGCTGGCGCAACGCGCGAAAGAAATCGATGCGCGCCAGAAGGCTGACACCGCCGCGCTCGACGATCTGAAGCATCGTCTTGCCGACTATCGCAGCAAGCACGAACGCCCGGCCACGCTCACCGACATGGTGATGATCTTCGGGCTCGCCTTCGGGACGGTCGGCCTTGCGCACTGGGTCGCTGGCGGCTTTGCGCCATGGATCGGCGATCACTTCCCGCTGGCCAAGCGCGCCGGCCTGGGCGAACCACTGGTGTGGATCATCGCGATCTGCACGACGGTCGGGTTGTCGTTGAGTTTCACCCGCATGCGTCGCCTCGATGGCGTCGGCGCATCGACCATCGGCACGCTATTGCTCTATGTCCTGATCGCCTGCATCGGCATGCAGATGGACATCGGCGCGGTGTTCAACAAGCCGGCGTTGTTGCTGCTTGGCGTGGTCTGGCTCGGCTTCCACATCATCATCCTGTGGCTGGTCGGGCGCCTGATCCGCGCGCCGTTGTTTTATTTCGCGGTGGGCTCGCAGAGCCACATCGGCGGCCCGGCATCGGCGCCGGTCGTGGCATCGGCCTTCCATCCGGCACTCGCGCCGGTGGGCGCGTTGCTCGGTACGCTGGGTTATGCCACCGGCACCGTGCTCGCTTATTTGCTTGGATTGATGCTGAAGGCGCTCGCCGGCGCATGAGCGGGCAGCAGACGCGTCCGAGCCTCGGAATCCGCCGGCTGTGGCGTGCGCTGGGCCCCGGCATCACCACCGGCGCGGCCGACGACGATCCGTCCGGCGTCGCCACCTATTCGATCGCCGGCGCGCAGTTCGGGACCCACCTGCTGTGGCTGTCATGGCTGACCTGGCCATTGATGGGCACGGTGCAGATGATGTGCGCACGCATCGGCATGGTCACCGACATGGGATTGGCCGGCGCGTTCCGGCAGAAGTTCCCGCGCTGGCTGGTGGGCATCGCATCGCTGGCACTGTTGATCGCCAACGTCATCAACATCGGCTCCGATCTGTCCGGCATGGCGGATGCCGCCGAGATGCTCGGCTGGGGGTCTTCGCACGCGTATGTGGTGCTGTTTGGGGTCGGCATCGCGATCGCTGCCATTCGCCTGCGCTACCACATGATCGCCTCGGTGCTGAAATGGCTGGCGCTGATCCTGTTCGCCTATATCGCGACCGCCTTCATCGTGAAGCCGGATTGGTCCAGCGTGTTGCGCGTGGCGGCGATCCCGCAGTGGCCGCGCAGTCACGATGCCTGGGCCACCATCGTTGCGATCCTCGGCACCACCATCAGTCCCTACCTGTTCTACTGGCAGGCCGGGCAGGAGGTTGAAGAGCAAACTGCGAAAGGACGCCGGTTGATGCGCCATCACCAGCAGGTCCCCGACGAGGACATCGCCTACCGCCGCACCGATGTCGCATTGGGAACGCTGTTCTCCAACGTGGTGATGTTCTTCATCATCCTCACCACCGCGCTGACGCTGGGCGCGCACGGGATCACGCAAATCACCACCACGCGCGAAGCTGCCGAGGCATTGCGTCCTTTGGCCGGGAACGCAGCCTATCTGCTGTATTCGATCGGCATCATCGGCACCGGCTTGCTGGCGATCCCGACTCTGGCGGGATCGGCGGCCTACGCCTTCGCGGAAACCTTCGACTGGGCCTACGGACTTGATCGCAAGTTTCGTCAGGCGACGTCGTTCTACGCGGTGTTCGCGTTGGCGATCCTCGCAGGCATGTCGCTGGACTTCATGGGCATCAACCCGATCAAGGCGCTGTTCTGGACCGCGGTGATCAATGGCATCCTCGCGCCGTTCCTGATGGTCGGCGTCCTGCTGGTCGCGTCCGACCGCAAATTGATGCAGGGCCAGCCAAGCTCGCTGGTCAGCCGGATCAGCGTGACGATCGCCACCGTGCTGATGTTCGGCGCGGCGATCGGCTTGTTCGTGTTCTGATGCCTCAGCAGCAGCGCGAACGGCCCTTGCCGTATCGCGCCTGCATCCGTTCGACGAAAAATTCCTCGCGCGTCATCGGCGTGCGTTCGGGATGGTGGCTGCGCACGTGGGCAACGTACGCAGCGTAGTCCGGCACGCCGATGGCGAGGCGCGCCGTGCGTTCCAGCCAGCGCCAGGCTTCAGTGATCGAAGGCGACATACGGCGTCTCCCGTGCGGTCGGCGCCGCGGACCAGTGCGCGCGCAGCATCTCGCGGATGCCGAAGATCGCCGTCAGCACCACGACGATCACGAATACCCCGCACAGGGCGGCATCGAGCTGGTTGTTGAAGATCACCCGCTGCATGTCCTGCATTGATTTGGCTGGCGCCAGCACTTCGCCGCGCGCCACCGCTTCCGAGAACTTCTGGGCGTTGGCAAGGAAGCCGATCTTCGGGTTGGGGTGGAGGATCTTCTGCCAGCCGGCGGTCAGCGTGCAGGCGAGCAGCCACACGGTCGGGATTGCCGGCACCCACAGCCAGCGGCTGCGCTTCGACTTCACCATCACCACGCAGCAGAACACCAGCGCGATCGCCGCCAACATCTGGTTGGCGATGCCGAACAGCGGCCACAGCGTGTTGATGCCACCGAGCGGATCGATCACGCCCTGATAGAGGAAATATCCCCAGGCGCTGGCCGCGAGCAGGGTGCAGATGATGTTCGCGCCCCAGTCATGGGTGCGCGCGAACGGCGGATACACGACGCCGGCGAGATCCTGGATCATGAAGCGCGCCACGCGCGTTCCGGCATCGATGGTGGTGAGGATGAACAGCGCTTCGAACAGGATGGCGTAGTGGTACCAGAATGCCATCAGGCCTTCACCGCCGATCAGCCCATGCAGGATCTGCGCCATGCCGACCGCCAGCGTCGGCGCACCGCCCGCGCGCGCAAGGATGGTGGATTCTCCGATGTTGTGCGCGGTCGCAGTCAGCATGTCGGGCGTCACCACGAAGCCCCAGCTCGAGATCGCCTGTGCCGCTGCTTCCGGCGTGGTGCCAACCAGCGCGGCCGGCGCGTTCATCGCGAAGTAGATGCCGGGATCGAGCACGCAAGCGGCGATCAGTGCCATCACTGCGACCATCGCTTCCATCAACATGCCGCCGTAGCCGATCAGCGTCGCTTCACGCTCGTTCGAGAGCATCTTCGGCGTGGTTCCGGAAGAAATCAGCGCATGGAATCCCGAGACCGAACCGCAGGCGATCGTGATGAACAGGAAGGGGAACAGTTTTCCCGAGAACACCGGGCCGCTGCCGTCGACGAATTTGGTGATCGCCGGCATGTGGAGTTGCGGCATCGCCACGATCACGGCGAGTGCCAGCAACAAGATGGTGCCGATCTTGAGGAAGGTGGAGAGATAGTCACGCGGTGCCAGCAGCAGCCACACCGGCAACACCGCAGCGATGAAGCCGTAGCCGATCAGCATCCAGGCCAGTGCGCGGCCGTCGAAGGTGAACATGTGCGCGAGTGCGGGCGATGCCGCCACCTTGCCGCCGCCCCAGATCGCGAGCATCAGCAGCACGAAGCCGATGATCGATGCTTCCAGCACGCGGCCAAGGCGCAGCCAGCGCAGCGATACGCCCATCAGCAGCGCGATGGGGATGGTTGCCGCGACGGTGAAGGTCCCCCACGGACTGCCTGCCAACGCCTTCACCACCACCAGGGCCAGCACAGCAAGCAGGATCACCATGATCATCAGGATGCCGATCATCGCGGTGATGCCGGCGGCAGCGCCCATCTCGCTGCGGATCATCTCGCCGAGCGAACGGCCATCGCGACGTACCGAGAATACCAGGACCAGGAAGTCCTGCACCGCGCCGGCGAAGATCACCCCGAACAGGATCCACAGGAATCCGGGCAGATAGCCCATCTGTGCGGCGAGTACCGGGCCGACCAGCGGGCCGGCACCGGCGATCGCGGCGAAGTGATG
>JAFEBY010000086.1 GCA_018242465.1 Pseudomonadota bacterium
ACGCGGCTGGAACATTACGTGCATCAGGCACCCTACAACTGGTTCAACTTCTATGACTTCTGGCATGACGATGAAGGCCACACGTTCGATGACGCCGCGGTCCAGCGCCGCACTGCTGCTGCTCGCGCTGACGGTGACGCCAGCGATCGCGGGTAATGCACCGGCGATCGACAGCGACTGGATATTGTCGAAGCTCGCGCACGCCGGCCCGACCCGCACGTCGTTCGTCGAAGTACGCAGTTCGCCGCTGCTGAAGACGCCCCTGCGCGTGTCTGGCGAATACCGCCACCCCGACGCCGACACCCTGGTGCGCGAAGTGCGCGCGCCCTACCAGGAAACCACCACCATTCGTGACGGCAAGGCCAGCATCCAGCGTGGCGCTTCGACCCGGACCTTCGCCTTGTCGCGCGCGCCGCAGCTGGCGACCTTGCAGACCAGTTTCGGGGCATTGTTGCGCGGTGATCGCCAACAGTTGCAATCGGCGTTCGCACTCGATACCAGCGGTGTCCGCGAGAAGTGGAAGATGGTGCTGACACCGAAGGACGCGGCATTGGCCAAGCAGGTGCAGGGCATCAGCCTGTTCGGGCGCGGTTCCGAATTGCGCTGCATCGAGACGCAGCTGGCCAAGGGCGGGGAAGTGCAACGCACCCTGCTGGCATCGGCGGCGGGCGCGGCCGGCAACGCGACGAATGATGCCGCGCTGCAGGCGATCTGCCACGGCGAAGCGGTGCGCTGATAAATTCCCCGCATGTCGCCCGGTCGAATCCTGTCCATTCGCCAGCGCGTCGCGCTTGCATTTGCGTGGCTCGCGTTGCTGGCCGTTCTGGGTTGGCTGGTTGCGCGCAACCTGCACCCCAGCGGCGACCTGCGCGAGTTCATGCCCAAGGGTCAGACGCCGATGCAACGGCTGGTGCTGGACGAACTCGGTGAAGGCCCCGGCTCGCGCCTGTTGCTGGTCGCGATTTCGGGGAAGTCCGATGAAGACCTCGCCGAACTGAGCAAGGGCCTGACGGCGAAGCTCAAGGGCGATCCGCGCTACAGCCAGGTGGTGAACGGCAGTTTCGATCCCGCCGCGCTCGATCCCAAGCTGTTGCCGTATCGCTACCTGCTGTCGCCGACGCTGGATACGCAGAACTTCGATGCGCCGTTCCTCGCCGACCAGTTGCAGCAGCGCGTCGCCGATCTCGGCTCGCCTGCGGCAGGCATGCTGGAACCACTGCTGCCGCGCGATCCGACGCTGGAGATGCTCAAGCTCGCCGAGCGCTGGACGCCGCCGAACATGCCGTCGCTGGTCGATGGCGTCTGGCTTGCGCCGGGGGATGGCGCCTTGCTGCTGGTGCAGACGCGCGCGCCGGGGTTCGATCCCGCCGCACAGGAACAGGCGATCGCCGGCATCGAGGATGCGTTGCAGGCATTGCCCGGGGGCAAGGATGCCAGGCTCACGCTGAGTGGCCCCGGTTATTTCAGCGTGATCATGAGCAAGCAGACGAAATCGCAGGCCGATCGCATCGGCTTCGTGTCGTCGATTGGCTTCATCCTGCTGCTGTTGCTGGCCTATCGCAGCGTCGGTTCATTGCTGCTGGCCGGACTGCCGGTGGTCAGTGGCGCACTCGCCGGCATCGCCGCGTTGACCCTGTGGTTCCCGCAAGTGCATGGCATCACGCTGGCATTCGGTTTCACCCTGCTTGGCGTCGCCCAGGAATACCCCATCCGCGTCTTGAGCCATCGCCGTGCCGGCGAAGACGCACTCGCCAGCGTGCGCGGGCTGTGGCCGTTGCTGTTGACTGCGATCGCATCGGCCTGCATCGCCTACCTCGCGTTCTATGCATCGGGCGTCGGCGGCCTCCAGCAACTCGCGGTATTCACCATCACCGGATTGCTGGTGGCCGGGTTCAGCACGCGCTACCTGTTGCCATGGTTGCTCCCGGTGCGCGTGCGCGACGTCGAATCGATGCCGTGGCTGGTGCGCGCGCGCCATCTCGCCGATGCCTTGCCGCGCCCGCGTTGGCTGCCGTGGCTGGTGGCGATCGCGACGGTGGCCATGATCGCGCTGGCGCCAGGAAAGTTCTGGCAAAACGATCTCTCGGCGTTGACGCCATTGCCGAAGGACCTGTTGCAGCGCGACGCCCATCTGCGCGCGGCGCTGGGTGCGCCCGACGTGCGTTACCTGCTTGTCCTGCAGGCGGCGGACAGCGATGGCGTGCTGAAACTCTCGGAGCGCCTGGAACCGCAAGTCGCGGCGCTGCAACAGGCGCATGCGCTGGATGGTGCCGAACTGCCGTCGCGCTACCTGCCAAGCACGGAGGTGCAACGCGCACGCCAGCAGAAGCTGCCCGATCGCGCCACGCTGCAATCGGCATTGGCGCAGGCGCAACGCGACCTGCCGTTCAAGTCCGACAGCTTCGCGCCTTTCATCGATGATGTCGAAACCGCACGCGCGCTGCCCTTGCTGGACGCACATCGTTTCGCCGGCAATCCGCTGGGCGAACGCCTCGGTGCGATGTTGCGTCATCGCGACGGCAAGGTGCTCGGGCTGGTCACGCTCAATGGCGTCCACGATCCCGCGGCCGTGCAACGCCTTGCAGCCGGAAGTGGCGGCGCAGTGCAATTGCTTGATCTGAAGGATTCCGCCGAAAGCCTGCTGGTCGGTTACCGCACGCGCATCCTGCAGGCGTTGCTGGTGGCGACACTGCTGTTGATCGCCACCATCACCTACGCCTTGCGCAGCCCGCGCCGGGCGTGGCATGTTCTGGCGCCGATGACGCTGGCGACGTTCCTTGTCTTGGCGGTGGAACGTGTCGCCGGTATCGAGATCTCGCTGTTCCACCTGGTTGCATTGATCCTCGCTGCCGGGCTCGGCCTGCATTACGCCCTGTTCTTCGAACGCGAAACCGGCGATCCCGCCGAACAGCGCCGCACCCTGCACGCCACCATCGTCTGCGTCCTGTCGGCACTGTTGGTGTTCGGCATGTTGGCCCTGAGCAGCATCCCGGTGCTGCGTGCGATCGGGCTGACGGTCGCGCTCGGCGTGCTGTTCCACTTCTGCCTGTCGATCTTCATGGCACCGCATGGCGCTCCGCATGAACATTGAATCGCTGGTGCCGCACAAGGGCGCAATGTGCCTGTGGCAGCGCGTGCTCGATCACGGCGACCGCCATGTGCGCGTCGCCAGTGATGGCCATCGTGCGGCGGACCACCCCTTGCGCTCCGACGGCATGCTCAAGGCCATCCACCTGTGCGAATACGGTGCGCAGGCAATGGCGGTGCATGGTGGCCTGCTTGGTCGTGCCCGCGGCGGTGCGGTCAAGGCCGGCGTGCTGGTGGCCTTGCGCGGCGTGCAATTGCAGGTCGCCCGCATCGACGATCTCGCCGGCGAACTGGTTGGCGAAGCGGAGTTGCTGATGGACAGCGAGA
>JAFEBY010000087.1 GCA_018242465.1 Pseudomonadota bacterium
CTGCGCCGCCGTGTCCCGGCGCTGCGCGCGCAGACGGTGTGACCGCACACGCCACCCCGTTCCATGGGCAATCGCCTTTCGAAGATCTACACGAAGACCGGTGACGATGGCAGCACCGGTCTCGGTGATGGCAGCCGGACAGCCAAGGATTCCCTGCGCGTCACCGCCTACGGCACCGTGGACGAAGCGAATTCCTGCATCGGCCTGCTGCTTGCCAGCGACGTGCCGGATGACATCCGCGACCTGCTGACCTCGATCCAGCACCAGTTGTTCGATCTCGGCGGCGAGCTCTGCATCCCCGGCCACTCGGCGATCGACGACGCCGATGTCGAACGCCTCGAACAGCGACTCGATCATTACAACGACGCACTGCCACCGCTAAAGGATTTCATCCTCCCCGGTGGCGGTGAAGCCGCCGCGCGTTGCCATATCGCGCGCACGGTGGTGCGTCGCGCCGAGCGCGAAACCGTCGCACTGGCACGGGGAGAAACCGTGCGACCGCAGGTGGTCCGCTATCTCAATCGCCTGTCCGACCTGCTGTTCGTGCTGGCACGGGTACTGGCGCGCGCCAGTGGGCACGGCGAGGTGCTGTGGCAGCACGAGCGCCGGCGTTGAGCGTCCGCGTCTACACGCACGCCGCCTGTCTCGCCCACGACACCGGCGTCGATCACGCCGAACATCCCGAACGCCTGCGCGCAGTGCTCGACGCCCTGCAGGCATCGGCGTTGCCAATCGACTGGCAGGATGCGCCGCCGGTCGCGCGCGAAGACCTGTTGCGCGTGCATCACGCCGAGTTGGTCGATCGCATACTCGCGCCACCGGTCGGCAACGACATCCACTGGCTCGATGCCGATACCGCGTTGTCACCCGGCAGCCCCGAGGCGGCATTGCGCGCCGCCGGAGCCGCGACCGCCGCGGTTGACTGGGTGATGGCCGACGCCGATCGCCACGCGTTTTGCGCGGTACGTCCGCCGGGCCATCACGCCGAACCCGACCTGGCGATGGGCTTCTGTCTGTTCAACAACATCGCGATCGCCGCCGCGCGCGCATTGGCAAACGGCATCGAACGACTGGCGATCGCCGATTTCGACGTGCATCACGGAAACGGCACCCAGGCGATCTTCGAACACGAACCGCGCGTGCTGTTCGTCGACAGTCACCAGTCGCCGCTCTACCCTGGCACCGGAAATGCCGACGAAACCGGGGTCGGCAACATCGCCAACGCGCCGTATCCGCCATTGACCAGTGCCCAAGCCGTGCGAACGCTATGGGAAGAAGTACTGATCCCGCGCATTGCCGCCTTCAAGCCACAGCTCCTGCTGATCTCGGCTGGCTTCGATGCCCATCGCGAAGATCCGCTGGCGCAAGGCCTGCTGGAAGCCCGCGATTTCGGTTGGATCACCGAACGGCTGGTCGAAGTCGCCGAACGCCATGCCCACGGCCGCATCGTCTCGACCCTGGAGGGCGGCTATGCCCTGCCCGCGCTGGCGGAATCCGCCCGCGCCCACGTCACCGCGCTGTGTGGTCAGCGCTGACCGGCGCCATCCGCCTCGAAATCCAGCGCCGCAGAATTGATGCAGTAGCGCAACCCGGTCGGCGCCGGGCCATCGGGGAAGACATGGCCCAGATGCGACTCACAGCGACTGCAACGCACTTCGACGCGGCGCATGCCATGGCTGTCGTCGGTGTGTTCATCTACCGCCGCCTGCAGGATCGGACGCATGTAACTCGGCCAGCCGCTGCCGGAATCGTATTTGTCCGCCGAGGCAAACAGGGGCTGGCCGCAGGCCACGCAGGCATAGCGGCCGGCTTCGTGGTGATCCCAGTACTTGCCGGTGAATGCGCGCTCCGTGGCCGAACAGCGGCAGACCGCGTACTGCTCGGGACTCAGGCGCTCGCGCAACTCGGAATCGGTCGGCAGCAGGTGGTTTGGGGTGGTTTCGGTCATGTCTGTGCTCCAGCAGTCCATGAACGAAAGTGTGGCCTCGATTGCCCGCAGGCAAGCGATCCGGCAAAGTAGCGCGACTTGGCATTCAGGAAGCCCCGTGCGCCCCCACCCGCGCCTTTTGCCCCTGTCGTTGTGTATTGCTGCGGCCCTGCCGCTGCAGGCTGCTGAAAATTACCAGCTGAATTGGGGGCGTTGCCCGGCCAAGGACCCTGTTCCGATCTTCACCGACACCGCACCGACCGGTGACGAGAAGGTGACCCCACGCAAACAGCTGCAGACCACCCTGGAAGGCGACGAGCAGACCGGCACGGTCGATATGCCGGTGTTCAACGGCAATGTCGCGCTGAACCGCGGCAACCAGTTCCTTGGCGCCGACCACGTCACCTATGACCGCGACAAGGACACCTATGTCGCCGAAGGGCATGTGCGCTACCAGGATCCAAAGATGCGCATCCTCGCCGACAAGGCGCAGGGCAATCAGGCGGCCGACACCCACACCATCGTCAACATCCGCTATCAAATCGTCTCCCATCGCGGCAATGGCACCGCCGACCGCATCGATCTGAACGGCAGCAAGGGTGAACTCTACGATGGCACCTACACCACCTGCCCGCCGGAGCAGCGCGACTGGGAGCTCAGGGCCTCGCGCATCGACGTCGATACCGAGGAAGGCATGGCGGTGGCGCACAACGCCAAGATTCGCATCGGCAAGGTGCCGGTGGCCTATATCCCGTGGTTCAAGTTCCCGATCGACGATCGCCGCCGCACCGGCCTGCTGTTTCCATCGGTCTCGCAGACCCAACGCAACGGATTTGACTGGCGCCAGCCGATCTACATCAACATCGCGCCGAACTACGACGACACCATCAGCCCACGCATCATGTCCGAGCGTGGCGTGTCGATCGACAACGAATTCCGCTACCTCAATGAAAGTGGCTCCGGCGTGGCCCGTGCGTTGTGGATGCCCCACGACAAATTGCGTGATCGTTCGCGCGGCAGCTTCACCTACCAGGCATTCCAGAACCTGTCACCCAACTGGCAGGCGCGCGCCAACCTGTTGTGGCTGAGTGACCCACGCTACCTGGAAGACTTCAACAGCAGTGCCGTCGGCCTTGCCCAGTATTCGGCGATGAGTGAGATCGGCGTCTACGGCCGCGGCCACCACTGGGACGCATCGATCAGCGCCGACCACTGGGTGCGCACCGACTACACCCTGACCGAGGCATCGTTACCCTACGACCGCCTGCCACGCCTCACCTACAACCTCGACACCCCGGTGGGCGTGCTCTTCCGCGCCGGGATCAATACCGAGGCCGTGCGCTTCCAGCATCGAAATTACCGCAACTTCGCCCCCGGTACCTTCGACCAGACCGGCCCGTCGCTGCGGATTCCCGGTGGCAGTCGCATCGACATCAAGCCGTTCATATCGATGCCGCTGCAGGGCAACTGGTGGTTCCTGACGCCCACCGTGGCCTGGCGTTACACCGCCTACCAGCTTGACGACGAACTCGCCGACAACAACGCCAAAGACCGGGCGATGGTGACCGAAGCGCTGCAGGGGCGTTCCTGGACCCGAGACACCGTGCCCGACGCGGTCTGGCAACCGTTGGTCCGGCGCGATCCGACCCGAAGCCTGCCGATCATGTCGCTGGACGGCGGCATCCAGTTCGACCGCAACCTGCACTGGGGCGGCAAGGACTACGTGCAGACACTGGAGCCGCGCGTGTTCTACCTGCGTGCGCCCTACCGCGACCAGTCGATGCTCCCGGTCTTCGACACCGGCCTGCTGACCTACAGCTGGGGCCAGCTGTTCCGCGACAACCGCTATTCCAGCGCCGACCGCCAGAGCGATGCCGACCAAGTGACGTTCGCGGTGACCACGCGCATGAACCGCGAGTCCGACGGTCACGAGAAATTGTCGGCCAGCCTTGGCCAGATCCTCTATCTCAATGACTCGCAGGTGACCTTGCCAGGCGAAATCCCGCTGAAGCAGGGGCGCTCCGCCTGGGTGGCCGATGCCAATTACGCCTTCAACGACCGCTGGACCATGGGTGCGTCCTACCAGTGGGATCCGCGGACCAAGCAGCGTGACCTGGTCTCGGTACGCACGCGCTACCTGTGGGGCGAGGATGGCATTGTCAACCTGAGCTACCGCTATCGCCGCAACCTGCTCGAGCAGGCCGACCTGCAGTTCCTCTACCCGATCACCTCGTCGTGGAGCATCGTCGGCCGCTACTACACCTCGCTGCGTGATCAAACCACATGGAGGCACACTGTGAAGCCGCTGGAAATCGTCGGCGGCGTGCAGTGGGACAGCTGCTGCGTGGCCGTGCGCATCGTCGGTCGCCGCTATGTCGCCACCCGCGAGGGCGACCTGCGCAACGGCATCATGCTGGAATTCGAGCTGAAGGGACTCGGCTCGGCCGGGCAGGACACGAGGCGCGTTTTGCGCCGTGCTATCCTCGGCTACTTCCGCGACGACCTCTATCTCGTCCCACCTGAAGCCCTCTCGTCAGGGCAACACACCGTCGATCCGGACCCCATTCAATGAAGATTCTGTTCCCCGCCGTCCTCGCCCTTCAACTGGCGCTGGTTGCCCCGTCGTTCGCCCAGCAGGCCGCCTCCACGTCGATCGACGGCATCGCCGCCGTGGTCAACGAAGACGTGATCCTGAAAAGCGAACTCGCACGCGCGATGGCCAACGTGCAACAACAGTACGCCGGCCGGGCCAATGAGCTGCCGCCCCACGACATCCTCGAGAAGCAGATTCTCGAACGCCTGATCCTGCAGCGCCTGCAGGTGGCCCGCGCGCAGCAGAGCGGCATCACCGTCGACGACCAGGAGCTCAGCCAGGCGATCGAATCGATCGCGCAAAACAACAAGGCAAGCGTCGACCAATTGCGTCAGCAGCTCGCGCAGCAGGGCCAGTCGTTCGACAGCTTCCGCAACGCCGTGCGCGACGAACTGCTGACCCAACGCCTCAAGCAGGCTTACGCGCAGGGCGCCGTCCACGTCAGCGAATCCGAAGTGAATGCCGCACTCGCGGCGCAGTCGAACACCGGCACGCAGCTGCACCTCGCCAACCTCGTGGTGGCGCTGCCCGCCGGCGCAACCCCGGAACAGATCGCCACCGGCCAGAAGAAGATCGATGGCATCAAGGGCCTGATCGACCGCAAGGAAATGGATTTCACCGCCGCGGCCATCCGCTATTCCGACGCGTCCAATGCGCTCGATGGCGGCGACCTCGGCTGGCGCTCGGCACAGGAAATCCCGCCGGCGTTCGCACAGATCGTCGGCAACATGAAGCCCGGCGACGTCGCCGGCCCGATCCGTGGCGCGACCGGCTTCCAGCTGCTGAAGCTGGTGGAAACGCGCGATGGCGCCGCCGGCCTCGGCACCGTCACCCAGTACCACACCCGCCAGATCCTGGTGAAGTCGAAAGATCCTGCCAATGACGGCAAGGGCAAGGCACGTGCCGAAACCCTGCGCGCCCGTTTGGCAGGCGGCGCCAATTTCGCCAAGGTCGCGCAATCCGATTCGGATGATCCGGTGGGTCGCGCGAATGGTGGCGATACCGGCTGGCGCAGCCAGGACGGCCTCGGCGCGGAAATCGGTGCAGCCGTGGCCGCATTGCACGACGGCGAAATCAGCCAGCCGGTCCAGACCAAGGATGGCTGGGTGATCGCACAGCGTGTCGCCAGCCGTCAGGGCGTGGCCGCCAGCGAAGACCAGCGCGGCGCCATGCGTGAAACCATCGGCCGCCGCAAGCTGGAAGACGCCTATGACCGCTTCCTGCGCGAAATGCGTGGTGAAGCCTACGTCGACATCCGCGTCGGTGCAGACGCGACGCCGCAGCAGCCGGCGCAGGACACGACCCCGGTCGCGCCGGCTGCACCTGCGAAAAAGAAGAGCTGATCGCCATAGAAACACCCATGCCGCATCAAGGCGCGTGCATGCAAGAAAGCACGAGCGAGTTCATGTCGATCAATGAGCGCGTGATGACGAAGCAGCATGCACAAAGTGGTGCGACATGATCCGCTTGGCCCTCGTCCCCGGGGAGCCGGCGGGGATTGGCCCGGAACTCTGCATTCGCCTTGCGCAACGCACTGACCTGTCCACGCGATGCACCGCGTATGCAGACCCCGATGTCCTGATGCAAGCGGCAGCTGCATTGCAGTTGCCGCTTGAACTGCTGACTGCCGATGCCGACGTCACCCATGGCGGGCAACTCCGCCTGATCGAATACCGCCTGCCGGCACCGGCCCACGCCGGCCATCCCGACCCCGCCAACGCTCCCGCGACGATCGCCGCGCTCGATGCCGCCGCGCTCGATTGCCTGCAAGGACGCATGCACGGCCTGGTCACGGGGCCGTTCCATAAAGCCGCAATCAACGCCGGCGGCATCGCCTACACCGGCACCACAGAACGCCTCGCGCGACAGGCCGGCTGCGACGTGGTGATGATGCTGGCGCGTCCCGGCCTGCGCGTCGCCCTGGTGACCACGCACCTGCCGCTGCGCGATGTCCCCGACGCAATCACCGCGGAACGGCTGGAACGCATCCTGTCCATCACCCACGCGGCATTGCGCCGCGATTTCGGGATCGCAGCGCCCCGGATCGCCGTGCTCGGTCTCAATCCGCACGCTGGCGAGGACGGTCACCTCGGGCGCGAAGAACTCGACACCATCATCCCCGTGTTGGAGCGACTGCGGGTACGCGGCTTGAACCTCGAAGGCCCGCTGCCCGCCGATACCGCCTTCCTGCCCGGCAAACTTCCGCAGTTCGATGCAGTGGTCGCGATGTACCACGATCAGGGCTTGCCGGTGCTGAAATCGACCGGGATCGAACACGCGGTCAATATCACCTTCGGCCTGCCTTATCCGCGCGTTGCCGTCGACCACGGCACCGCACTCGACATCGCCGGCAGCGGGCGCGCATCGCCGGACAGCCTGTTCGCGGCGGTCGCGCAATGCGCGCAATTCGCCGAACACCGGAAGCCAACGCCATGAACGATTCCGCCAGCTTCCGTCCCGGCGCCAAGAAACACCTCGGCCAGAACTTCCTGCACGAACGCGGCGTGATCGAAAAGATCGTGCAGGCGATCGACCCCAGGCCCGGCGACACCATCGTCGAAATCGGCCCCGGCCAAGGCGCGATCACCTTTCCCCTGCTCGATCGCCATGGCGAACTGACGGTCATCGAATTCGATCGCGACCTGATCTTCCCGCTGACCGAAGCGGCGCGCCCACACGGCAAGCTGGAAGTGATCCATCGCGACGTGCTGCAGGTCGACTTCACCAAGCTCGCCGGCGAAAACAGGATTCGCCTGGTCGGCAACCTGCCCTACAACCTGTCGTCGCCGATCCTGTTCCACGCACTCGATCACGCCGCAGCGATCATCGACATGCATTTCATGCTGCAGAAGGAAGTGGTCGATCGCATGGCCGCCGGCCCTGGCAGCAAGGTCTACGGTCGCCTGTCGGTGATGCTGCAGGCCTACTGCACGGTGACGCCGTTGTTCGTGGTGCTCCCCGGCTCGTTCCGGCCCGCGCCCAAGGTCGATTCCGCGGTGGTACGGCTGGTGCCGCGCGATCCGGCGACGATCGCCATCCGCGATCCCCGCCACTTTGCCGACGTGGTCCGAGCCGCCTTCGGGCAGCGCCGCAAGACATTGCGCAATGCACTGAATGGTGTCGCCGACACTGCCCGGATCGAAGCCGCCGGCCTGCGCCCGGACGCACGCGCGGAACAGGTCGATGTCGCCGGATTCGTGCGCCTGGCCAATCTCGCGCAAGACGACTGATTGCGCCGCTGACGCACGGTTCACCCATCCGCCTTACACTGTCGCCATGAACGCGATGGACGACTATGCCTTTGACGTGGACGTCGACACCAGTTACCTGGACGACGAATCGTCGCCCGACGAAAACCGTTTCGTCTTCTCCTACACCATCACCATCCGCAACAGCGGAAAAGTGCCGGCACGGCTGGTGCGTCGCCACTGGTTGATCACCGATGGCGAGGGTCATGCCGAGGAAGTGCACGGCGATGGCGTCGTCGGCGAACAGCCGTGGCTGCGTCCGGGCGATGGCTTTCAGTACGTGTCCGGCGTGGTGCTGGGCACGACGGTCGGCACCATGCAGGGAAGCTACGACATCGTCGCCGACGACGGTACAGAATTCGCGGCGAAGATCCCGGAGTTCACCCTGACCATTCCGCGTACGCTGCACTGACGCACAGGGAGAATTGCCATGGCGGTGTGGGCGATTGGCGACCTGCAAGGCTGTTACGACGCGACGCAACGATTGCTGGA
>JAFEBY010000088.1 GCA_018242465.1 Pseudomonadota bacterium
ACCGCAGGGGCGCGATGTGTTTCTGCGGGAGCGATCGCCGGGGCATGGAAGGTATCGCGCCCCTGCGGTGCGCTCCTACAGTGGAATCCCGATGACCTCATTGAAACCAAACGCGCGGTTGAGGTTCTGCAAGGCCTGCGTGGCCGCACCTTTCAAGAGATTATCTTCGGTCGCCACCACCACCAGACGCTGGCCGTCGCTGGACAGGGTGAAACCACCGATCTCGACGTGGTGTCTGCCGGCGATGCGGCTGACCCAGGGCGCTTCGTCCTGCACCCGCACCAGTGGCTCGTCCGCATACCTGCCGCGATAGCGTGCCAGCACTTCTTCGCGCTCGAACCGCATCGACAAGTGCAGATTTGCGGTCAAGGTAATCCCGCGAAAATGCGGCGCGACGTGCGGCATGAACTCCACCGGATGCGCCAATTGCCGGGACACTTCGCGCTCGTGCACATGCCCGGTCAGGGCATACGGCATCAGGTTGTCGGCCAACAGCTCGACATTGTTCTTGTCCGAAGGCGTGGTGCCGGCACCGGAATAGCCACTCACCCCGAAGCACTGCACCGGGCCATCCAGGACATCCAGCATCGGTGCAATGGCCAACTGCATCGCAGTGGCATAGCAACCGGGATTGCTGATCCGACGCTGGCCGGCGTAGAGACCACGCGTCAACTCCGGCAAGCCGTAGTACCAGCGTGGATCGAAGCGATGATCGGCCGACAGGTCCACGATGACCGGGTCCGCGCCCGCAGCATCGAAGGCGTCAACAATCGCGCCGGCCTTGCCATTGGGCAGAGCCAGGATCACCGCATCGGCTCCCGGCGCAGGCAATGCGTCATGCGCAGGATTGGAATACCGCAGCTCACCGATGAAGCCAGGGTTGTGGTCCGCCACGCGCTGGCCGTCCAGTTCGCGCGAGGTCACGAAGGCCAGCTCGAACCGTGGATGTGCTGCCAGCAGCTTGATCAACTCGGCGCCGGTATGGCCACGTGCACCGACCAGACCTACCTTGATCGCATTCACGTCGGCTCCTCCAGCGTCGCCGGGCGCTGCGCGCACAACTGCACATAGCGCTCGACCGCACCCAGCTCGGCATCGCCGCACCAGTACACCTTCCACGGGTCACGCTTGATGCAGCCGTCGCATTCGAGGTCGTAGAACACGTTGACCGGATTGCCGCGGCGCGAGCGCCAGAACACCTGCGGCGTCTGCGCCCGCATCACCTGCCACACCGCACGCCCCAGCCCTTCGCCCTGAGCATCATCCAGTACCGCGAATTTGTCCAGGTAAATACCGGCATCCTCGCTGGTCAAGATCACCGCCGCACGGTAGTTTTCGCTGACATAGGCGCGATGCAGGGCCGTGTATTCGAAATACTCCGGTAGCAATTTCCGGCCGAATGCGGAATCGATCAGGCCGCGCAGGCGCGACAGGTCGAAATCACTCCAACGATTGCCTTCCAGCACGCGCTCGCCCCTGCGCACCAGGGTGCCGGAGCCCTTGTGGGTGAACAGTTCCTTGGCCAGTTCCGACGGCTTGGTGATCGATACCGAGGACGCCTGCGGCAGACCATCCAGCAGATCCTTGATTTGCGCGATCTTGACCCGCATGCCGCCTTCGATCCACGGCTGCTGCATCAGGTGGTCGTACTCGGTGGACAGGTTGATCGAATCAATCAGCTTGCCGTGCGCATCCAGCAGCCCGCCGGTGCCCGTCAGGAACACGATCTTGTATGGCTGCAACACCTGCACCAGTTCGTTGGCGGCAAAATCCGCATTGACGTTGAGGATCTGCCCACCCACGGTTTCGCCCAGCGATGCAATCACCGGGATCGAACCCGACTGCAAGCTGGCCTGGATCGGCGCCAGGTCCACGCGCTTGACCTCACCCACCAAACCAAACCGGTCGCGGTCCAGATAGTCCGCTTCGAATACGCCCGAGACAATGCTGGTGGCCCGCGCATCGGCGGCCTGCAAGGCATCCACGAGCTTCAGGTTCTGCGCATGGAAGACCCGGCGCACGATGGCGAGTGCCTCCGGCGAGGTGACGCGCAGCCCGTCGATGGTTTTCTTCTCGATCCCTGCAGCTGCCAGCTCCCCATCGAGTTGCGGCCCCGCGCCATGGATGACGATCGGCGTCAGCCCCACGTCCTGCAAGAAGGCCAGCGACGACACCAGCGCGTCGAGGTCGTCGCGCAGCACGGCCCCGCCCACCTTCACCACCGCAAAGCGCGCGGCATCGAGCTGCGAGAAACGCTTCAGGTATTGGCTGATTTCCTTTGCACTGCCCATGCTGGACAGCAGCCGCACGATGGTCTGGCGGGTTTGCGGGTCGTGCACGGCCTGTGGGCTTAGGATCGGGGTCACGGTGGTTCAGTTCCCAAGAATGCGAATGATGGAATCGGTGTAGCGCTGCAACTGGTCGAGCAGCACGAATTCATCGGCGGCATGCGCCTGCGCGATATCGCCCGGGCCATAGACGAAGGCGGTCAAGCCGGCCAGCGAGAACAGCGAGGCTTCGGTCCAGAAATCCACCGCATTGCCCACCGGCAACTGCAAGGACTCGGCCAACTGCAACGCCGCCTGTCGGCGTTGCTCGGCATCGGCCACGTCACCCGCAGGCAATGAGGGACCACGGAAGGTTTCTTCATAGCGCTCCAATACGCCCTCCGCCGCGCACGCACCCAGCCGCGCATGCAACGCGTCGATTGATTGCGAGGGCAGCGGGCGAAAATTGAAACGCACCTCGGCACTGGGGGCGATCACATTCGCCTTGATGCCGCCTTCGACCTTGCCGATATTGAAGCGCACTCCCGACAGGCCACCGAACTGCGCTGCCGCCTCGGCCTCGACCAGGTCCAGTGCCCGGCTGCCCCAACGCATGGCCTGATTCAGGGCGCTGGCGTGGAGCGCATTGGCACTGGATGCGTGTCCAGCCTCGCCCTTGAAGCGCAGCAGAACCGAGCTGATCCCGCGATGCGCCAGCACCGCTTCGCAGCGCGTGGGCTCGGAAATGATCGCCTCGCTGAACCCGTGATCGCCGCCCAGGAACGCGGAAATGCAGCGCGGGTCATTGGCCCCTTCGTCGGTGGAGAACAAAAAAGCCGCATCCCCTCGTGTTTC
>JAFEBY010000089.1 GCA_018242465.1 Pseudomonadota bacterium
CGACAACCTGCTCAAGGGTGCGGCGACGCAGGCCCTGCAGAATCTCAATCTCGCCTTCGGATTCGATGAGCTCGAGGGCATTCCCCATGAGGCGCGGACATGAGCGATCTTCTCTGGCAGAAATCAGGGGTCAAGGTCGATGCCGATATCCAGGGGTTCCTGGCCGGCGATGACGTCATCCTCGACCGCGAATTCATGCTGTATGACATCGAGGCCAGTCGCGCCCACGCGCAGGGACTGCAGCGGATCGGCGTTCTGACGGCGCAGGAAGCGGACGAAATCGATGCCGAACTTCAGGCGTTGGCCCAGGATTTCGCCGCCGGCGATTTCGTGCTCGACGAGCGCTACGAGGACATGCATTCGGCGATCGAGGCGCGTTTGATCGAGCGTCTCGGTGAAGCCGGCAAGAAGATCCACACCGGCCGCAGCCGCAACGACCAGGTGCTGGTGGCGACACGTCTATGGCTGCGTGATCGCCTGCGCCAGGTGCAGGCGTTGTGCATTGAAGTCGCGACCATTGCGCTGGAGCGCGCACGCGCCGAGAACATCCCGCTGGCCGGCTATACCCATCTGCAACGGGCGATGGTGTCGTCCACCGCGATGTGGTGGAGCGCCTGGGCTGAAGGTTTCATCGACGACGCGCAGCGCGCCGCCGATACGTACCGCCTGATCGACGCCAATCCGCTGGGGACTGCAGCTGGTTATGGCGTGAACCTCGCGCTCGATCGCGACCACGTCACCGAAGCGCTGCATTTCGGGCGCCTGCAGGTGTCCCCGATTGGTGCGCAACTCTCGCGCGGCAAGTTCGAACTCGCGGCGCTGGAAGCGCTCGGCAGCGCGATGCTCGACCTGCGCCGGCTGGCCTGGGACCTCAGTCTGTTCACCAGCGGCGAATTCGCCTTCGTCCAGTTGCCGTCGCAATACACCACCGGCAGTTCGCTGATGCCGAACAAGCGCAATCCCGACGTGATTGAACTGATGCGCGCGAGCTATGCCAGCGTTGCCGCAGCGAAAAGCGAGATCGAGCACCTGCTGTCGCTGCCGTCCGGGTATCACCGCGACCTGCAGTTCAGCAAGGGCGCGATCTTCCACGGCTTCAGCCGTGGACTGAAGGCGCTGGCGTTGTTGCCCGGGCTGCTGCGCGAATTGCGCTGGAACGAGGCGAAGATGGCGGATGCGCTGGAGCCGTCGATGTATGCCACCGATCTCGCGATCGAACTGGCGCGCGATGGCCTGCCGTTCCGCGATGCTTATCGCGAGGCCGCGAATCCCGAACGCTGGGCCAAACGCGATCCGCAGGCCAGCCTCGATGCACGCGTCTCGCCGGGTGGACATGGCGACCTCCGTCTCGACACGCTGCAGGCGCGATTGGATGCGGTGCGCCAGCCTTGATTGGGCACTAAAGCAGGGAAGCGGGCAGGGCGCCTTCGAGGTGCAACAGGAATTCCTTGGTCGGCAATCCGCCGCCGAAGCCGGTGAGCGTGCCATCGCTGCCGATCACGCGATGGCAGGGCACGATGATCGGTATCGGATTGCGACCATTCGCCGCGCCGACCGCGCGCACCGCCGACGGCTGGCCGATGTGGCGGGCGAGATCGCCATAGGTCCAGGTACCGCCGAACGGGATCTCGCGCAAGGCGTTCCACACCGCCAGCTGGAAGGGTGTGCCGCGCGGCGCCAACGGCACGCTGAACGTGGTGCGCGTTCCGGCGAAGTAATCGTCGAGCTGGCGTTGCGCTTCATCGATCAACGGATGCGAAGCTTCGACCCAGCCGTCATCGCGTTTCATCGGATGCCGGTTGCGCGGGAATTCGATCGCACGCAGGCCGTCATCATCGGCCGCGACCAGCAACCGGCCGACCGGGCTTGCGACGTGCGTCCAGTGGACGATGGAGGCTTTCATCGTGGCTGCAATACCCGGTCGAATGTGTGGGCATCGCCATCGTTCGGGCGCGGCTTCAATCCGAGCAGGCGCATCAACAGCGGGTAGACGTCGACATTGTCGAACACCGGGAGTGTTGCGCCACGGGTGAATGCCGGGCCGCGCGCCACGAACGTCGCGCGCATCGACGGCAGCGCGGGATCGAAGCCGTGCGAGCCGCGATCGCCCTCGCTCGCGCGCTTGTCCGCACTGGAACGCGCAATCATGTCCCAGCCTTCGTCCATCTGGCAGACGATCGGCGGGATGCGCGGATTGCTGCCGTAGTGCCAGCGTGCGGGCAGCGCATCTTTCTTCCAGCATTCGAAATGATCGTGGCGGCCGAGCAGCTTGCGTTCGGAAACTGCTTCGAAACCGGGGTTCGGTGCGAATTCCGGTACTTGCCCCAGTGAAACTGCCTTGGCTTCTGCCTTCGACACCACGTCCTCGACGATCACCACCTGTCCCTTCGGAACCTTGGCGAACCCGTGGTCGGATACCAGCACGATGTTGGTGTGGTCGAGTTGTCCGCGTGCACGCAGCGTGTCGATGACGCGACCGATCGCGGCATCGACTTCGTGCAGCGCGTCGACCGCCTCGGGTGAGCCGGGGCCGTGGTCGTGTTCGGCTTCGTCCACTTCATCGAAATACAGGGTGACGAATGCAGGACGCGTCGCCGCCGGTTCCTCCAGCCATGCATTGACAGTGTCCGCGCGTGCATTGGCGCTCGTCGACTTGTCGTATGGACGCCACTGTGATGGGCGCACGCCGGTGATTGCAGCTTGGCTGCCAGGCCAGTACATCGTTGCCGAATGCAGGCCGGCTTTCTCCACGCTCACCCATACCGGTTCGCCACCCCACCAGCGGCTATCGCTGACGGCTTTCTCGTCCGACACCTTGAAATCGCCGAGCACCGTGTCGTGCATGGTGTTCTGGATGATGCCGTGGTGATCGGGGCGCAGGCCGGTGACGAGGGTGTAGTGATTGGGAAAGGTCAGCGACGGATAGGACGGACGCATGCCATCGATCGCGCGCACGCCATCGGCCGCGAGCCGCGACACGTTCGGCAGCAGCTGCGGGGTGACATCGTGCGTGCGCAAACCATCGACCGAAATCAGCAGCAAAAGCGATCGTGGAGGTGGCGTGCGCGGTTGATTGGCGCAACCCGCCAGCAACAGGCAGGCCATCGACAAAAAACGCAAGAAGTTTGGTGGTCGCACTTGCGGATGCATGGGGTCACCGGATTGCCCTAACATCGTCATTCTCGCATCCCGGAGTGGTCCGATGGTGTCCGTTTTGTTGATGGTGGCGCTGCAGGCGACCCCGGCGGGTCCCGCTGTCAGCGCGATCGCCTGCCCGGTATGGGAACGTGAATTGTCGTTCGCCGACAGCGTGCGCCGCCACGATGCCTCGGCCTTCGCCGAGCATGTCGATCCGGACGCAGTATTCAGCGTGACAGGCAAGTCACCGCTGCGTGGGCGCGCCAGCATTGGCGAGAGTTGGGCGGGGCTCGTTTCAGGCAAGGCGGGACGACTCGACTGGTATCCAGATCATGTGGTCGCTGCCGATTCCGGTGACATCGCGTGGTCGAGTGGCCCTGCATTGTTCACGGTGGTTGATGGCAAAGGTGGAACCACCACCATGTTGAGCCGCTTCAACTCGGTCTGGCGCAAGAACGCCGACGGCGAATGGCGGGTGGTCTTCGATTCCGGGAGCGATCCGGTCAAGGCTGGTGTGGAACAGGTCAAGGCCTTCGAGGCGCAGCGTGCCCACCCCTGTGGCATGGATTGAGGAGAGGATGATGAACGATTGTTTGTTGCGGATCGGTGCATCCGTGGTGCTGGCGACTGCAGTGGTGGCGCCGATGCGTGCATCGGCCCAGGACGAGAAGATCGCGACAACGGCGGAGAAGTGGGATCGCTACGCTTTCGGCAACCATCGCTATGCGGTGGACGTCGCGGCGGCCGCACCGGCGGTGCAGGTGACGATTCCGTGGCGATTGCGCGATCGTGCGATCGGCGAGCATCGCATCATCGTCACCGATTCCGCGGGCCATGCCATCGCCAACGTGCTGCGTCGCCATGTCGACCAGGTGTCGGCGACGCTGGTGTTCGAGCCGGTGCAGGGCGCGGGCCACTATTTCGTCTATTTCCAACCGTTCCAGCAGACCGGCAGCCGCAACTATCCGAAGTTGACCTATCTGCCCTGGCAGGACAGCGCGGCCCCGGCGTGGGTCACGCGGATCGGCGCGGCATCGCCGACGAAACTCGATGCATTGCCGCGCGCGAAGGTGGCCGGCTATGAGGCGGTTGATCCCTTTGACGCCTATACCGACATGGAGCGCATCGCGTCGCCGGCGGAAACCGCGCGCGTATTGCATGTTGCGCAACAGGCGCCGTTCCTGCTGTTCGGTGAGGATCGTGCGCATCCGGTGCGGATGTTCGACCAGTTGCCGCAACGCTGGGCGACGCGTGGTTCCGGCAAGCCGTTGCATCTGTCGGCATCACGGGGTGAATTCCTGAGCTTCCAGTTGGGTCTGTGGGCGCCAAGCCGCGCCTTGAACGATGTACACATCACGCTCGATTCGCTGCAGGGCGCTGATGGCGCGCGCATCGATACCTCGACGTTGCATCGCTTCGTGCTGGGCGGCAGCGATTTCACCGGACAGCCATTCGCGCAACGCCATGATGTCGCGCAGGGGCGGGTCGACCCGCTATGGCTGGGACTCGACATTCCCGTTGATGCGAAACCCGGGCATTACAAGGGCGTGGCGATTGTCACCACCGATGCCGGCAGCCAGCGCCTGCCGATTGATCTTGAAGTTTCACCCACGGCCATCGCCGCGCATGGCGACGACCAGCCGCAGAACCTCACACGCCTGCGCTGGCTCGACTCGACGCTCTACCTGGACGACAACGTGGTCGCGCCGTACACGCCGGTACGCGTGCAGGGCGATGTGCTGGCCATTCTCGGGCGCCATGTCCGCATCGGACGCGATGGCTTGCCCGCTGCCATCGACAGCGAATTCACGCCGCGCATGACGGCGGTCGGCAACACGCCGCGGGCACTCCTCGCCGCGCCGATGCGGCTTGTCGTGGATGACGGCAAGGCCAGTGCCGCGGCAGTCACGGAATCGCCCAAGGTCGAAACGCTCGGTCCGGCACGCGTGCGCTGGAACGCGCGTTCGAATATCGGCGCCTTGCAGCAGGACGTGCAGGGGGAGCTCGAAGCCGACGGCAGCCTGCATTACCGCATCGCGCTGAAGGCCACGCAGGCGACCTCATTGCGCGATATCCGCCTCGAGATTCCTTTTGCCGGCGATGCCGCCCGCTACATGATCGGCCTCGGACGCCCAGGCGACGAGGTCGCGGATCGCTTCGACTGGAAGTGGGACGTGCAGAAGAACCAGGATGGTGCCTGGATCGGCGATGTCAACGCCGGCATGGAATTCCGCCTGCGTGATCAACACTACGAGCGGCCTCTCAATACCAACTTCTACCACGACAAGCCGTTGAAGATGCCGCTGTCCTGGGACAACGGTGGCAAGGGCGGGATCCGCATGGCGCGCAGCGGGGATCGCTACGACGTGATCGCCTTCAGCGGCCCGCGCACGATGCAAGCGGGCGAGATCCTGCGCTACGACATCGAGTTGCGGATCACGCCGTTCAAGACCATCAACCCGCCGCGCCATTTCGCCCAGCGCTATTTCCACAAGTACGCGCCGCTGGATGAAGTCGCGGGCGCCGGCGCCACCGTGGTCAACATCCACCACGCCACGCCGATCAATCCGTGGATCAACTATCCCTTCCTCGAGCCGGCGAAGATGAAGGCCTACATCGACGCCGCGCACGCCCGCGGCATGAAGGTCAAGATCTACAACACCATCCGCGAACTCTCCGATCGCGCACCGGAAGTGCCGATGCTGGAAAGCCTCGGGCATGAGGTCATCAGCCCCGGCAAGGGCGGCGGCTGGTCGTGGCTGCAGGAACATCTCGATGGCGACTACATCGCGGCTTGGCACGTCCCGGAAATCCGCGACGCGGCGATCATCAATTCCGGCGCCAGCCGCTGGAACAATTACTACATCGAAGGGATGGACTGGTTGGCGCGCAACGTGGGCATCGACGGTCTCTATCTCGACGACGTCGCCTTCGATCGGGTGACGATGAAGCGGGTACGCAAAGCGCTGGCGGCGCATCGCCCCGATCCGCTGATCGACCTGCATTCCGCCAACCAGTACAACGAACGCGATGGCTGGAATTCCAGTGCGCTGCTCTACATGGAACAGATGCCGTATCTCGACCGCCTGTGGTTCGGCGAATATTTCGACTACCAGAAGACCTCGCCGGCGTACTGGCTCACGGAGATCTCCGGAATTCCGTACGGACTGATGGGCGAGATGCTGCAGGATGGCGGCAATCCGTGGCGCGGCATGGTGTTCGGCATGACCAATCGCATGCCGTGGACCGGCGGCGATCCGCGCCAGCTGTGGAAGGCCTGGGATGCGTTTGGCATCGAGAAGGCCGAGATGATCGGTTGGTGGGCGCCGGATGTGCCGGTGAAGACCGGCCGCAAGGATGTGCTTGCCACCGTCTATCAGCGCCAGGGCAAGTCGTTGGTCGCGATCGCGTCGTGGGCGCAGCAGGCGACGGCGGTGTCGCTGCAAATCGACTGGAAGTCGCTCGGCATCGACCCGGCCAAGGCGACGATCACCGCGTCGGCGATCGAAGGCTTCCAGCCGGCGCGCACGTTCAAGCGCGACGAAGCGATTCCGCTGGAGCCGGGCAAGGGCTGGCTGTTGATCGTGCAGTGACCTGCGATGAACGATCACGCCCGCGGAGGCGGGTGTGATCGCGCGGGCGTCACTTCATCGGCTTGCGGAACTTGTAGGCGAACTGGTCGGTGTGGCCGCGGATACTCTTGTCGAACACGATCAGCGTGTGCGTGTCGGCGGGATTGCGCAACACGGCGCTTTCGCCGATGAACTTGAATCCGGCGGCCTCGACCTGCTGCTTCACGATCGCCGGGTCGATGCGATGCAGCGTTTCTGTCGCGCCGAGTCCCGAACCGGCAGCCGCGGCATGGTCGATCACGATGAAGACGCCGCCGGGCTTCAGTGCCGCGAACGCGGCGTTGTCCAGCAGTGCGGGGTCGGTCGGTCCCATGAACTTGTCGGGATAGTCGTGGTAGTTCTGCGAGGTGAAGACGATGTCGACCGGTTGCGGCGCGGCGAGTGCATCGGCCGGCTGGAACAGCACTTCGACATTCTTGAGGGTATCCGGCAGCTTGACGGTGGCGTCGGCGTATTTGCGCATGGGTTCCGGCACCACGGCATAGACGTGGCCCTTGTCGCCGACCACCTTGCTGAAGATGCGGGTGAAGTAGCCGCCGCCGGGCGCGATTTCCAGCACCCTGTCGCCAGGCTTGACGCCGGTGAATGCGGCGATCTCGGCACCGTGTCGGCGGGCATCATCCTTGGTGTCCGCGGCACGGACGGGATCGGCGATGGCGGCCTTGACGTAGGCGGGCACACGATCGGGCGCGGTCTTCGCGGCCGCGATGCAGACGGTGGTGGCGAGAGCGAGGCCGGACAGCAGCGGAAGCAAGGTCTTCTTCATGGCGGGGCTCCGGGATGGGGACCGCCACCATACGCCGCTGGTCTTCGGCGCTCCACTGCCAACAGTCACCCCGGGGGGCAGGGTCGACGGCAGTGCGATAATCGGAGATTCCCCGCACGTGGCACAACAGGAGTCCCGCGATGGCCGATGCAAACCAGGAACGATCGACACCGCCGGCACCCCCGTCGCGACACGATCCCGCCCGGCAGATCCGCGCGCCACGCGGCAGCGAGCTCAATTGCCGCTCGTGGCTGACCGAAGCGCCGTACCGCATGCTGCAGAACAATCTCGATGCCGAGGTCGCGGAACGCCCGCAGGATCTCGTCGTCTACGGCGGCATTGGCCGCGCCGCGCGCGACTGGGCGTGCTACGACAAAATCCTGGAAACGCTGAAGACGCTCGGCGACGACGAAACGCTGTTGGTGCAATCGGGCAAGCCGGTCGGCGTGTTCCCCAGCCATCCCGACGCGCCTCGCGTGCTGATCGCGAATTCGAATCTCGTCCCGCACTGGGCAACCTGGGAGCACTTCAACGAGCTCGATCGCAAGGGCCTGATGATGTACGGCCAGATGACCGCGGGTTCGTGGATCTACATCGGTTCGCAGGGCATCGTCCAGGGCACCTACGAAACCTTCGTCGAAATGGGGCGCCAGCACTACGGTGGCGATCTCACCGGGAAGTGGCTGCTGACCGCCGGACTTGGTGGCATGGGCGGTGCCCAGCCGTTGGCGGCATCGCTGGCCGGCATGAGCAGCCTCAATATCGAATGCCGCCAATCGAGCATCGACTTCCGCCTGCGCACGCGTTACGTCGACGAACAGGCGGCGGATATCGGTGACGCACTCGCGCGCATCGAAAAGTACACCAAGGCCGGCGTGGCGAAATCCATCGCACTGCTGGGGAACGCGGCGGACATCCTGCCGGAACTGGTGAAGCGCGGCGTGCGCCCCGATTGCGTCACCGACCAGACCTCCGCGCATGATCCGGTGCATGGCTACCTGCCGGTCGGCTGGTCGGTCGAGCAGTGGGAAGCCGAGCAGACGACGAATCCGGACAACGTGCGCGATGCCGCGAAGAAATCGATGCGCACGCACGTCGAGGCGATGCTGGCCTTCCATGCGCAGGGCATCCCGACCGTCGATTACGGCAACAACATCCGCCAGATGGCCTTCGACGAAGGCCTGAAGAACGCTTTCGATTTCCCCGGATTCGTGCCGGCCTATGTGCGCCCGCTGTTCTGCCGGGGCGTCGGTCCGTTCCGCTGGGTGGCACTGAGCGGCGATCCCGAGGACATCTACAAGACCGACGCCAAGGTGAAGGAACTGATCCCCGATGATCCGCACCTGCATCGCTGGCTGGACATGGCGCGCGAACGCATCAGCTTCCAGGGGTTGCCTGCACGCATCTGCTGGGTCGGGCTCGGCCTGCGCCACAAGCTCGGCCTTGCCTTCAACGAAATGGTCCGCAACGGTGAACTGAAGGCGCCGGTGGTCATCGGTCGCGATCACCTCGATTCCGGCAGTGTCGCTTCACCGAATCGCGAGACCGAATCGATGCGCGATGGCAGCGATGCCGTCTCCGACTGGCCGCTGCTCAATGCCATGCTCAATGTCGCCGGGGGCGCGACTTGGGTGAGCTTGCATCACGGCGGTGGCGTCGGCATGGGGTATTCGCAACATTCCGGCGTGGTGATCGTTTGCGATGGCAGCGAGGCCGCCGACAAGCGCATCGCTCGCGTCCTGTGGAACGATCCCGGCACCGGCGTGATGCGTCATGCCGATGCCGGTTACGACATCGCGCAGCAGTGCGCGAAGGAGCAAGGGCTGAAGTTGCCGATGGTGCGTTGAGCGGACGCATGATCGACGTCGCCATTCTCACGCCGGATCCGGCGGAAGTCGCATACCCGGATCTCTGGCCGAAAGTACTGGCGCGCCTGCAGCGTGCGCTGGACAGTGCCGGAATCCGTGGCGTACCGATCCCGTGGACGTCATGCGTGGACGATGCCTCGGCGTTGCACGGCTACGCCCGGGTGTTGCCTTTGCTGGTCTGGGGCTACCACCACGACCATGCACGCTGGTTGCTCGCCTGCGAGACTTGGACGCGCGAAGGTGTGGCGATGTCCAACCCGGCGCGCGTACTCGCCTGGAACTCCGACAAGCGCTATTTGCTGGAACTCGCCAGCCACGGCATCGGGATTCCGCAGTCGATCTGCAGCGACGAGATCACGGCGGGAGTGCTTGATCGCGCATTCGCGGAATTCGGCGCAGATGAATTGATCGTCAAGCCGATGGTCTCCGGCGGTGCCTGGAAAACCCAGCGACTGAAGCGCGGCGATGATTTCGTGGCGTCGTCCGGAATCCCGATGCTGGTCCAGCCCTATCTGCCGACCATCGAAATCGAGGGCGAAACCTCGCTGCTGTATTTCGGGGGCCGCCTCAGCCACGTGGTCAACAAGCGTCCGCCCGCAGGCGAGTTCCGGGTGCAGGAGGAATTCGGCGGGATCTACCACGGCGTGCCCAAACCGGATGCAGGTGCGCTTGCATTGGCCGAGCAGGTGTTGGCCACGGTCGGCGAGCCGCTCCTTTACGCGCGCATCGACATCGTGCCGGATGCTGGCGGTCGCTGGTTGCTGATGGAGGCCGAGTTGATCGAGCCCGATTTCTACCTCGGCGTCGATCCGGCACAGGGCGCGGGTTTCGCGCGGGCGTTGCGCGACGCGATCAGCGCCGATGCCCGGTGACAGTCGACTGACCTAAAGCAGGTTCACCCGGAACTTGCGGCCCTTGATCTTGCCGGCACGCAACTGTTCCAGCGCGTGTTTCGCCTTGTTGCGCGCGATGGCGACATAGCTGCGGGTCGGGAAAACGTCGATCTTGCCAATCGCGTCCTTGGACACGCCCGCGTCGCCGGTCAGTGCGCCGACGATGTCACCCGGGCGCAGTTTGTCGGTGCGGCCGGCGTCGATGCGCAGCGTCGTCATCGTTGCCTGCGGCACCTCGCGCGGCTTGCCCGCGAGTGGCGCGATCTTCTCGTAGCGGATCGTGGACCCCTGGCGTTCCTCGACCAGTGTCGCCCGCCCGCGCTCCTGTGTCGAGACCAGGCTCAGTGCCAATCCGGCCTTGCCTGCGCGACCGGTGCGGCCGATGCGGTGCTGGTAGGTGTCGACATCGGTCGGCAGTTCGTAGTTCACCACTGCGCCGATGTCGTCGATGTCGAGCCCGCGCGCGGCGACGTCGCTGGCAACCAGCACGTTGCAACTGCGGTTCGCGAAGCGCAGCAGCACCTCGTCGCGGTCACGCTGTTCCATGTCGCCGTGGAGGGCGAGGGCATTGAATCCATAGTGTGCGAGCGAGCCGACCACTTCCTCGGTGTCGCGACGCATGTTGCAGAACACCACGGTGGATTCCGGTCGGAACTGCAACAGCAACGCCGCCAGCTGCGGCGCGCGGCGCGCGGGTTCCGCCTCGAAGAAGTGCGTGTCGATGGTCGCCGGCGGTGCGCCACCGTCCACGCTCACTTCCAGCGGGTCGCGCAGCATCGCCTTGCCCAGCGTGCGGATCGATTCCGGGAACGTCGCCGAGAACAGCAGGGTCTGGCGTTCCTTCGGCGTGCGTTTGACCAGTGCGCGGATCGCTTCATCGAACCCCATGTCGAGCATGCGGTCGGCCTCGTCGAGCACCAGCGAGCGCACGCTGCGCAGGTCGAGCGCATCCTTCTGCACCAGTTCCAGTACGCGCCCGGGCGTGCCCACCACCACGTGCGGTGCGTGGGCAAGCGACGCCAGTTGTGGGCCAAGCGGGATACCGCCGCACAGCACCGAGAGTTTCAGGTTGGCGATGCCGGTGGCGAGCTTGCGCAGGTTCTTGCCGACCTGATCGGCGAGTTCGCGGGTCGGGCACAACACCAGCGCCTGGGTCTGCACGGTGCCGGTGTCGATGCCCTGCAGCAGTCCCAGCCCGAACGTCGCGGTCTTGCCGCTACCGGTCGGCGCCTGGGCGATGAGGTCGCGTCCTTCAAGGATCGCGGGCAAAGCTTGCGCCTGGATCGGCGTCAGGGTGGTGTAGTCGAGGGCGTCGAGGCCCGGTCGCAGGGACGGGGCGAGCGCGAGGTCAGCGAAAGTGATGGGGACGGCCATCGCCCATGATCGCATTTCGAGACATCACTCGCGCTCGAACTGCTTGAGTTCGTCCAGCTGCGCCTGCGCCTTGCGCAGGCTTGCCGTCGCGACGATATCGTCCATCCACTTCGCCAGTTTGATGTGCCGGGGATCTGCGTGCGACCAGCGATACGCACCCCAGGTCGCCAGCAATCCGAATGCACCGACCGCGAAATTGATCCACACCCAAAGCGGCGTTCCAGCCTGCGACGGATGATCGGTGAGCCCGGCGAAGGCGATCACCACCACGATCCACATGATCCACCACGGCAGGCCAAGCAGCACGGCGCCAAGCAACTGGAACTTGCGCAGCAGCGTCAGTCGTTTCTGGATGCCCAGTACCGGCGCGGAGTTGTCGATGCCCGTGATCAGGCCCATGGTGATGCCACCATGCACGATGTTGGCGATGCCGAAAACGTGCAACGTGATGCCGGCCAGCAGGTAGCCCATGGTGTGGAGGTTGTTTTTCCAGCAGGCGATTCCGAGCAGTGTCAGTGCAACGCCCAGCAGGATCTGCAGCACCTGTCCCCAGAACAGCGGGCGCAGGCTGGCATGCAGGCGATCGCGCTTGCGTTCCGCCAGGAGCTGCAGGTTGATGGTGTCCTGGCGGTCGAGGCGCTGGTTCAGCGATTGCCAGGCGGTCTTGAAGTCGTCGAGTTCCATGATGATGCGTGTCCCGTGATGAGTGGCGCTCAGAGTTCGTTGCGGATGCGCTGTTTCAGGCGTCCGATCTTGGTGGAGACGTTGGCTTCGCTGATGCCGAGGATGTCGGCGATCTCGCGCTGCGGCCGCTCGTCGAGATAGAGGATCAACAGGGCGCGATCGAGTGGCTTCTGCGCGCGAATGAAACGCTGAAGCCGCTCGATCTGTTGTTCGGTTTCGTGGTCGGTCGCGTTGTGGTCGGCGATGTCGTGTTCGTCGCCAAGCGGCACCAGGTGTTGCCGGCGGCGGCCATCGCCACGCCCGAAACTGATCGCAACATTCAGCGCGATCCGGTACATCCAGGTCGAGAAGCTGCGCGCCGGGTCGTACTGCGGCCACGCCCGCCACAATTGCATGGCGATCTCCTGGATCAGGTCGGCACGATCTTCCGGCAGGCGCGTCCAGGAATTCGCGACCTTGAACAGGATGCCGCGATGACGTTCCAGCAGGCTGCCGAACGCCTCGCGCGTGTCCAGGTCGATCGCCGTCGGTTGCATCGCTTCGTCCATTCCTCTGCCACGGGTGCGGGACCGCGGTGGGTGCCCGTTATCGTAGTGATTCGCGGCGAGCGACGGTTTCTCACATCCCGGCGGCGTTGATCCCCAATCGCGACATCAGCGCCATCGCGCTGGCCGGATTGCGTTCCTTGGCGGCGCTGATGAAGTAGAGGAAAACATCGCGCGGCTGCACGGGTGCCGCGACCGGCGAGATATGCGGCAATTCCGCAGGGTCCTCGCCACTGGCCCAGCGTTGCGCCAGTGTCGCCCAGGCCGCGAGCTCCTCGTCGGGGTAGCCGGTCTCGATCCAGGCGCGGCTGCGCATCAGGCGCGCATAGACGAAATCTCCGCTGAGATCTGCGATCTGGGGCAGGTCGGGCGAATCGGTATGGACGATGGCCATGCCGCGCGCACGGGCCAGGGCGACGTAGCCGGCATGGATGAAGGCAGCATCGCGCACGTCAAGGACGTGGCGCAGGCGGCGGCCATCCAGTGTGTCTGGGATCAGGTCGAGGAAGGCGGTGAAGTCGTCGTGATCGACCTGGGCGTTGCGGTCGAGCTGCCACACCACCGGCCCCAGCCGGTTGCGCAGGTGCGCGAGATCACCAAGGAAGGCATCGATCTGCCCACCGGTGGACGCCAGTCGCCGCGATTGCGTGATCCGCTTCGGCGCCTTGGCGCTGAAGATGAAATCATCGGGCACCGCATCCCGCCAGCGCGCATAGGTTTCGGGCTTCTGCGCCGCGTAGTAGGTACTGTTGATCTCGATGCTGGTGACATGGCGGCTGGCGTATTCCAGCTCTCGCCGTTGCTGCCATCCCTTGGGATAGAAGCGGCCGCGCCACGGCTCGTATACCCAGCCGCCGATGCCAATCCTTATGGCTTCTTTGGTTCTGTCCATGGGCCGGATTGGATGCGCATCCGGGGGACTTGTGCAAGTGCCGATTGCGCGAACTGTGGGATCGGCTACGCTTGTGCCTATGGACTGGAACAGGGGTCGCACTATGCATCTGATTTTCCGCCGTTTTCTGGCCGTGACGCTGGTCGCTGTGTGCGCTGCCGCAAATGCCGCACCACAGGCGGGGAGCGCCCCCGCGAATGCATCCGCCGTGACCGATCCGGGCCGATTTGCCGCATTCGATGCCTACGTCGATGCCGTGCGCAAGCAGTTCGACGTTCCGGGCATTGCGGTCGCGATCGTCCAGGACGGCAAGGTGGTGATGGAGAAGGGGTACGGCCTGCGCAGCATCGATGACGGCAAGCCGGTGGATGCCCACACCATGTTCGCCATCGCATCGAATACCAAAGCGTTCACTGCCGCCTCGCTGCAGATGCTGGCCGAGGACGGCAAGCTCGACATGAACGACCGGGTGATCGACCACCTGCCGTGGTTCCGCATGTCCGATCCCTACATCACCAACGACATGCGCATCCGTGATCTGCTGGCGCATCGCAGCGGTTTGAGCCTTGGTGCCGGCGATCTCCTCTACTGGCCGACCTCGAGCTACACCACGCGCGAAGTCGCCGAGCGCCTGCGCTACGTGCCGATCACCGGCCAGTTCCGTGCCCAGTACGCTTACGACAACATCCTGTTCGCGGTCGCCCAGCTGGTGATCGAAAATGCCAGCGGCATGTCGTACAAGCAATTCCTGCAGACGCGTTTCTTCACGCCGCTGGGCATGGGCGAGACGCGCTACAACAGCGACGACCTCAAGCCCGGGGACAACGTCGCGACCGGCCACGCCAAGTACAATTTCAAGGAACTGAAGACCGTGGGCGTGACCACCTGGCGCAATGCGTCCGGTGCGGGCGGCCTCTATTCCAGCGTGCATGATTTGACGCGTTGGATGAACGCACAACTTGCCGGCGGCCAGATTCCCGGCAGCGACAAGCGCCTTTTCAGCGAGAAGAGCCAGCGCCAGATGTGGTCGGTGCTGACGCCGATCCCGGTCGGCAAACCATCGACTCCCGAACTGCTGCCGGCGATGCCGAACTTCAGCGGTTACGGTGAAGGTTGGTTCCTGAGTGACTACGCCGGCAATCGCTTGGTCTGGCATACCGGCGGCTGGCCGGGCATGGTCTCGCGACTGACGCTGGTGCCTGATCGCAAGCTCGGCGTGGTGGTGTTGACCAACCAGGAAGTCGGTGCCGCTTTCAATGCGGTGACCTACAAGGCGTTGGACATCCTGCTCGGTCGCTCCGATTACGACTGGCTGGGCGCGTATGCCAAAGCGGTCGCAAAGGCCTCGGGTGACTCTGACGACAGCTGGAAGAAGCACCAGGCCGCGCGTGACGCCAAATCGAAGCCGTCGTTGCCGCTGTCGGGATACGCCGGCACCTTCCGCGACCCCTGGTACGGCGACGTGGTGGTGAAACAGGGCACGAATGGACTTGAGATGCGCTTCGCCAAGACCGCCGAGCTGATCGGCGACATGGAGCCGTGGCAGCACGACACCTTCATCGTCCATTGGCGCGAGCGCGCCTTGAACGCCGATGCTTTCGTCAGCTATGCGCTGGATGCCGACGGCAAGGTGCGCGAGGTGCGGATGCAGCCGGTGTCGCCGCTGACCGATTTCAGTTTCGACTTCCAGGACCTGCGCCTGGTCCCGGCCAAATAACGAAACACGCGCCGACGCATGAGGATCGAGGAACGCCGGATCGACGTCGACCAGTTGCAGCCGGGCATGTATGTGTGCCGGCTCGATCGACCGTGGGACGGCACGCCATTCCCGCTGCAGGGCTTCCTGATCCACAGCGACGACGATGTGCGCGAACTCGCGCGCTGGAGCAGCGTGGTCTTCATCGACGTCGAGTTGTGCGAGCCGGTCTTGCGACAACGCCTGCTGACCCTGGGGCCGCACGAGCGCATCGTCACCCGGACCATGACCCGCATCGAGCGCAAGCGTGACGAATACGCGTTCCAGCAGCGATTCGATCGCGAAGTGCGTGTCGCCGACAAGGCGTTCACCACGTTCACCAAGCAGGCATCGGTTTTGCTGGATGCGTTGCGCAGCCGCGATACGCTTGACCAGCGCAGCGTCGATGCTGCCGTCACTCCGGTGGTGGCCGCTGTCACGCGCAATCAGGATGCCTATTTCTGGTTGATGGCGTTGAAGCGCCATTCCGATTACGCCTATCGGCACGCAACCAACTGTTGTGCGTTGGCGATTGCCTTCGGACGCGCGCTGTCCTATCCGGAAAGCGGCTTGTTGTCGCTGGCGCGTGGCGGTCTGCTGATGGACATCGGCATGGCCAGCGTGCCGACCAACGTGGTCGACCGTCCCGGGATGCTCCATGCCTCGCAGGCGATGGAAATGCGCAGCCACGTCGAGGAAGGATGCCGCCGTTTCGATGCCTCGGGTTTCAACGATCCCGAGGCGCGCGACATGCTTGCTTGCCATCATGAATTCTTCGATGGCAGCGGATATCCGCGCCGGCTTGCCGGAACTGCGATTCCTCTGAGTGGGCGCATTGCCACGATTGTTGATGCCTTCGACGCGATGTCCAGCGATCGCCCTTATCGTGCCGCGATGACGCGCGATGCTGCATTGCGCGAGCTGTATCGCGGTCGCGACCGCCAGTTCCAGAGTGAGATGGTGGAAGAATTCGTGCGCTGCCTCGGCGTGTATCCGGTCGGTACGCTTGTGGAGTTGAGCAGCGGTGAGATCGGCATCGTTGTCGCCCAGAACAATGCCCACCGCCTGCGCCCACGCCTGATGCTGCTGACCATGCCGGACAAGACCCTGCGCGAAACCTTCGTGCCGCTCAACCTCCTCGGCAATGAAACCGACGTGAACGGCGAGCGCTTGGCCATCGTCCGTAGCGTGACCGGTAGCAGCTACGGATTGGACCCCACGGAATTGTTCCTGTGAGCGGCTATCGACGGGTGCTCAATGCGATCGACGCTGCGATGCAGCGAGACGTGCAATTCGCGCTGCTGGTCGTGCGATTGCGCCGCCTGCGCGAAACCGAACTCTCGTTCGGCCATGCGATCGGCGAGCAGTTGCAGCGCGAGACCGAGATGCAGATCCGCGATGCACTGCGCCCCGGCGACACGTTGTTCCACATCGGCGAGAGTGATTTCGCGATCCTGCTGCCCGCGGTGCGTGGCGAGGCGCATGCCGAGCTTGCAGCGGCCAAGATCGCGCGATTGTTCGACCACCCGATCCAGCTCGATCGCCATTCGATCCTGATGCGCATCACCGTTGGTGGTGTGGTGTCTTCTCCGCAAGAACGCACGCCGGAAGAGATGCTGATGGCGGCGGACCACGCCTGCGCCTGGGCGATCCATTCGCGCCACGGCTACGAGATGGCGCGAGGCATCGAGTTGCGCCCGCCAGTCGGTCACAGCGTGCTTGCCGAAGCATTGCGGATGAACGCATTGCAGTTGCATTTGCAGCCGATCCAGGAAATCGCCACCGGTCGGACGGTCGCATTCGAAGCACTGGCGCGCTGGACCTTGCCGGATGGCCGCACTGTCTCACCCGCAGACTTCGTGCCGATGGCGGAACAGAGTGGATTGATTGGTGAGCTCACCGTGTGGAGCCTGCACGCGGCGATGCGTCATCTGGCGGCATGGAGCCGGTTCGCCCCGGATGTGGTGTGCGCGATCAATGTCTCGCCCCTGTTTGCGGCTGATGCCGGATTCCCCGGGCTGGTGGAGCGCGCGATGTCGATCTGGAACGTGCGCCCGCAGCAAGTGATGCTGGAAATCACCGAAACCGCCTTCGCCAACAACATCAGCGCGGTGATCGAATCGATGATCGTGCTGAAAAACAAGGGCATCGGTATCGGCATCGACGATTTCGGCAGCGGCTACGCCACGTTCTCCTATCTCAAGGATTTCCCGGTCTCCGAACTCAAGATCGATCGCGTGTTCATCACCGACCTCGCGCGCGATGCACGCCTGCGCCAACTGGTGGCCTCGATGATCGACATGTCGCACCGACTTGGCATTCACTGCGTCGCCGAAGGCGTGGAGGACCAGGCGACACTCGATGTGCTGACCGAACTTGGTTGCGACCAGGTGCAGGGGTACGCCATCGGGCGTCCGGCACCTGCCGACGAGATGGTGGCGGCGCTGGCGAGCAGCCGCAGTCCGGCCTGAACGCTTCGTTCGCACGGCGTTGTCGTCTTCGCGGCACAATGGCGGGATGATCTTCCGTTGGTTCGAATCCCTCGTTGACCCTTTCGCGCCCGGCCACGACGGCACGCCGCCGTCGTCGATCTGGCGATTCTATTGGCATTACCTGCGGCAGGTGCGCGGCGTGCTGGCCGCGATCTGCGTGGTCGGCTTCTTTGTCGCGTTGGTCGAAGTCTCGCTGTTCGACTTCGTCGGCAAGCTGGTCGACATGGCGAAGGACATGGCGGCGCCGGATTTCTTCCGCGTGCACGGCCACGAGCTGTTGTGGATGGCCTTCGTCACCGTCGTCGCGCGGCCATTGCTGCTCGGCATCCACGACATGCTGGTGAACCAGTCGCTGGTGCCGTCGTTCACCGCGCGCATCCGCTGGCAGCAGCATCGCTACGTCAATCGCCAGAGCATGGCGTTCTTCCACAACGATTTCGCCGGGCGCATCGCCAACCGCATCATGCAGACCGGTGCGTCGCTGCGCGAGTCGGCGGCGCAGATCGTCGATGCGTTGTGGTACGTCATCATCTACACGCTCACCGCGTTGTACCTGTTCGCCAAGGCCGATCCCCGGCTCACCGTGCCGCTGGTGCTGTGGCTGTTCGGCTACATCGCCTTGCTGTGGTACTTCGTGCCCAAAACCAAGGTGCGTTCGCTGGCGGCATCCACCGCCAAGTCGAAATTCATGGGGCGCGTGGTCGACGGCTACACCAATGCAGCGACGCTGAAACTGTTTCCGCATGCCGGGCTGGAAGACGAGTACGTCCGCGAGTCGGTGCAGGAGAATGTCGACAAGGTGCGGGCGATGACGCGCCTGACCACCGCGATGGACGTGGCGATCACCACCCTCAACGGCCTGATGATCGCCGGCACCGGCGCACTCGGGCTGTGGCTATGGTCGCAGGGCAGGGTGAGCGCGGGCGCGATCGCGCTGTCGACCGGCCTCGCCATTCGCATCAGCAACATGTCGGGCTGGATCATGTGGGTGGTCAACGGCATCTTCGAAGCGATCGGCACCGTGCAGGACGGCATGCTCACCGTCGCGCAACCGCTGACGGTCATCGATGCGCCGGATGCAAAGCCGCTCGTCGTGGCGCGTGGCGAAGTGCGCTTCGAGGATGTGCATTTCCACTACGGCAAGGCCGGCGGGGTGATGGCCGGGTTGAGCCTGCGCATCGCCCCGGGCGAGAAGGTGGGACTGGTTGGCCCGTCGGGGGCCGGCAAAACCACGCTGGTCAACCTGCTGCTGCGCCTTTACGACCTCGAGTCCGGGGGCATCCTGATCGACGGACAGGATATCGCGCAGGTCACGCAAGCCAGCCTGCGCGCGCAGATCGGCATGGTCACGCAGGACACCTCGCTGCTGCATCGCTCGATCCGCGACAACCTGCTGTACGGGCGACCGGGGGCAACGCCGGAACAACTGGCGGCGGCCGTGCATGGCGCACGCGCCGACCAGTTCATCCCGGAACTGGTCGATAGCGACGGCCGCATCGGCTACGACGCCCATGTGGGCGAACGTGGCGTGAAACTTTCAGGCGGCCAGCGCCAGCGCATCGCGATCGCGCGGGTGCTGCTGAAAGATGCGCCGATCCTGGTGCTGGACGAAGCGACCTCCGCGCTCGACTCCGATGTCGAGGCGGCGATCCAGGACAGCCTCGATCATTTGATGCAGGGCAAGACGGTCATCGCGATTGCGCACCGGTTGTCGACCATCGCGCGGATGGATCGCCTGGTGGTGATGGACAAGGGCCGCATCGTCGAATCCGGCACCCACGCCGAACTGATTGCGCTGGGTGGTCTCTATGCGCGGTTGTGGCAGCGCCAGACCGGCGGTTTCGTCGCGCTGGACGACGACAGCAACTAAACGACCTGCGGCTGGCTTCCGTGCGGGCGTGCAGGGCGGCCCTGCCAGTCGAGCAGGCGCTCGAGGTGCGTGAACACGTCAGCGCGTCCGAACGGCTTGCGCAGGAAGGCGTCGGCACCGATGCGTTGTGCGTAGTACTGCTCGGTCGCCTGTTCGTTACCTGACATCATGATCACGGGGATGTCTCGCGTACCTGGGTCGCGGCGCAGCGTGCGCAATACGCTGAACCCGTCCATGCCCGGCATCACGATGTCGAGCAGGATCGCGTCGGGTCGATGGGCGTGGATGCTGGCCATTGCGTCTTCGCCGGAAGCGGCCGTCGTGACCTGAACACCTGCCTGCTTGAGCATGCGCCCAAGGACCGAGAGCACGGTGCCGGAATCATCGACGATCAGCAGTTGCGTGCCGTTGCATGGATTGCGTCGCGGTTGGCGGCGGCGTTCCTCGCCGGCATACCCGTTGACCAAACGATCAGGTGCGTCAGCAGGTGCGGTGGCTGCTTCCCCCGGTACCTTGGCGGGTATCGGCCAACGCAGAAAATCGATCCAGCCCATGTATCCCCCGGCCCGGCGTCCGATGCCTAAAAGTCGATTGTAGCGAGGGATTCGGGGCCGCGCGAGGCTCAGCGCGCCGCCGTCGACAACCGTGCCAGGCCGATCAACCGTGCCGCGCGCAGGCCGCCAAGTACCAGCGTGCCCAGCTGCAGCACCAGCATCGCCATCGCGACATTCCCCTTGATCAGGTCAAGCACGATGATGGGGGACACCAGCGCTGCCAGTCCCACCGTCACCACGTAGACCACGGCCACCGAGAACGGCCGGCGCAGCATCAGCCCGATCCCGCGCAACGCCGCGCGCCATGCCGTGCGCAGCTGGCCGTCGGCAGCGAATTGCGCGCGGGTGGCGTCCAGCGCGCAGTGGGCGATGGCGAACGCGGCGATCATCACGGCATTCCCGGCGTATCCCAAGTGCTGGGCCTGGCTGGTCAGGATGGCGGCATCGGCCGATTTGTTGATCATTCCGAAGATGACGCTGGCGAGGCCGAACAGGACACCGAGCGGGATCGCCAGCACCAGCCAGACGCGGAACTGGCGCCAGTATTCGCGCAGCCCGCCATGGATCAACTCACCGAAGCCGAGCGGGCGTCCTTCGCGCAGGCTCGCCACCAGCATGCCCGAGAGCAGCGGCGACAGCAGCAGTGCAAACACCATGGTGACGCCGATGTGCAGGGCCAGCGACTGGCCACCGCCATCCCTCAGCATCGACATGATGCCGTCGGCCAGCAGCGGGATGTTGTTGCCGGCATCGATCTCCGCTGCCTGCGGGCTATGACCGAAGGTGTCGGCGATCATCGCGCGCAGCGGTGCGCTCGCCGCGATCGCCGGGACCAGTGCGGCCAGCAGCCACAGGATCAACATGCGCCAGTGGCGCGGTGTGCTCGCCAGTCCGCCGATCAGGGCGCGGAACCCGTTGACGCGGCCGCTCACAGCAGCTGCCCCTGGGCGATCGCCAGCTGCAGCCAGCCCATCGCGCGCGTCGCCAACGACATCCGGTGCGGCTCGATGGTGCGACCGTTATCGATCTGCGATATATCCATCCCGTGCAGGCCTTGTGGATCAAGCTCGGCCTTGACCGCTTTGGCCGGACCGCTCCATTGGTAGCGGAACCAGCGTTGGTCCCCGTCGAGGTTCACCATCTTGACGCTCCCGTCGTCGAACGTGACTTTCAGTTGTTGCGGCACCGCCGCGCCGTCGCGGCGCACGACCACGGTGGATTCGAA
>JAFEBY010000008.1 GCA_018242465.1 Pseudomonadota bacterium
CAGCCGGGACCGCGCATCAACGTGCGCCGCATCGTGTTCAAGGGCAACAACCGCACCGCCGACGACGTGCTTCGCCGCGAAATGCGCCAGTTCGAAGGCGCGTGGTATTCGCAGGCGGCGATCGACCGCTCCAAGATCCGCCTGCAGCAGCTCGGTTACTTCGAGAAGGTCGACATCGAATCGCAGCCGGTACCGGGTGCCCCTGACCAGGTCGACCTGGCGGTGAATGTCAAGGAAACCAATTCGGGCACGCTCAGCTTCGGCGTCGGCTATTCGCAGCTGGGCGGCGTGATGCTCAACGGCAGCATCGCCGAGCGCAACTTCCTCGGCAGCGGCAATCAGCTCACCATCGCCCTGCAGCGCAGTGCCTACCAGAAGCAGATTACGTTCAACTTCCTCAACCCGTACTTCACCAAGAACGGGGTTTCGCTGGGCTACAACGCCTATTACAGCGACACCAATTACGCCGATGCCAACGTCGCCAACTATTCGTCGAGCCAGGGCGCCGCGCAGATGGTGCTGGGCCTGCCGATCACCGAATGGGATTCGGTGTCGTTCATGCTCGGTGTCGAGCGCAAGAAGATCAGCGCGAATATCTATACCCCGCAACCGATCTGGGATTACATCAATGCGGTCGGCCACATGAGCTTCAGGGCGGCGCGCGCGCGCATCGCGTTCGGTCGCGATACCCGCAACGATGCGCTGCAACCGAGCATCGGCATGCTGCAGCGCCTGTCGCTGGAGGCCACGCTGCCAGGTTCCACCGCCAAGTACTACACGATGGAATACACCGTCTCCAAGTACTGGCCCTTGAGCTCGTGGCTGGTACTGAACGCGGTCGGCGACGTCGGCTACGGCAACTCCTATGGCGCCATCCGCACTGCCACCCTGCCTGATGGCCGCGTGGTCAATTCGCGTGGCCTGCCGTTCTTCGAAAACTACTACGCCGGCGGCGTGTCGTCGGGCGGGCGCGTCCGCGGCTTCGTCGACAATTCGCTGGGTCCGCAGGCGGTCTCCGCCTTCTACAGCTACCCACAACCGATGGGTGGTTCGTTCAAGACCGTGGGCACGCTGGAAACGTTCTTCCCGAGCATCATCGATTCGCCGTCGGCACGCCTGTCGGCCTTCCTCGACTTCGGCAACGTGTTCCAGAATCGCGCTGCCTTCAAGACTTCGGAACTGCGCGCCTCCACCGGCATCGCGCTGATGTGGCGCTCGCCGATGGGCCCGATCTCGATCAGCTACGCGTTGCCGCTGCGCTACCAGCGCGCCGACAAACCGGGCCAGCTGAAGGACCAGATCGAGCGCCTGCAGTTCACCTTCTCCGGCACGTTCTGACGGAACAGGTGCACAGGTGGGGGGCGCACCCAGGCAATTCACGCTTGCGCAGCTGGCGCAACGCTTCGGCTTGGAGCTGCGCGGCGATGGCGATGTCCTGATCCACGGCGTCGCCACCCTTGCGTCGGCCGCCAGCGGGCAACTCGCCTTCCTCGCCAATCCGCGCTATCGCGGCCAGTTGGCTGACTGCAGCGCCGCCGCGGTGGTATTGCGCGGCGACGACGCCGATACTGCGACGATGCCCGTACTGGTCGCGCGCGATCCCTACGCGGCATTCGCGAAGATCTCGGCCTTGTTCGAAGCACGCGACGCACATCCCGCTGGCATCCACCCGAGCGCGGCGATCGCCGCCGATGCGGTGGTCGATCCCTCCGCACACGTCGGACCGTTCGTCACCATCGCTGCGCGCAGCCGCATCGAAGCGGGCGCCATCGTCGGCCCCGGCTGCGTGATCGGCGAGGACTGCGTGATCGGCAAGGATTGCGAACTGGTCGCACGCGTCACCCTGGTCACGCGCGTGCGACTCGGACGCAACGTGCGCATCCACCCCGGCGCAGTGCTTGGGGCCGCCGGTTTCGGACTGGCAATGGACGCCGGACGCTGGCTCAATGTGCCGCAACTCGGCGGCGTGGTGGTCGGCGACGATTGCGAAATCGGCGCCAACACCACCATCGATCGTGGCGCGCTGGACGACACCGTGCTGGAAGAGGACGTGCGCCTCGACAACCAGATCCAGATCGGCCACAACGTGCACGTCGGCGCCCATACCGCGATGGCGGGCTGCGTCGCGGTGGCCGGCAGCGCGCGCATCGGTCGCTATTGCCTGATCGGTGGCGCGGCGGGCATCGTCGGCCACATCGAATTGTGCGACAAGGTCACCGTGACCGCGATGACGCTGGTCACCCATTCCATCCGCGAACCGGGCGAATATTCATCCGGCACGCCAATGATGGAAAATAGGCAGTGGCGTCGCTCGGCGGCCCGCTTCCGGCAACTGGATGCGCTGGCCCGCAAGGTGAACGGCCAGGACAAGGAGAATTCATGAGCAACACCGTTCAATTGCCGATCGACGCGGTCGGAATCCAGAAGCTGCTTCCGCACCGCTACCCGTTCCTGCTGGTCGATCGCGTGACGGAGCTCGAACCGAGTGCGCGCATCGTGGCGTACAAGAACGTCAGCGTGAACGAACAGTTCTTCCAAGGCCATTTCCCGGGCCATCCGGTGATGCCGGGCGTGCTGGTGATCGAAGCCATGGCGCAGGCCGGCGGATTGCTCGGCTATCTTTCGCGCGATGGCGTGCCCGACAAGGACATGATTTCCTATCTGGTGAAAGTCGATGACGCCAAGTTCTCGCGCATGGTCGTGCCCGGCGATCGCCTCGAACTCGATGTCTCGATCAAGCGCGTGATCCGCAACATGACGCTCTTCACCGGCATCGCCCGCGTCGATGGCGAACAGGTCGCGTGCGCGGAGATCCTGTGCGCCGAGGTCAAGGCCGACTGATGGCGAACGCGATCCATCCCGGCGCGCAGATCGATCCCGGCGCCCGCATCGGCAAGGACGTGCGCATCGGCGCGTTCACCGTGATCGGCGCAGACGTGGAGATCGGCGACGGCACCTGGATCGGATCGCACTGCAGCGTCACTGGCACCACCCGCATCGGCCGCGACAACCGCATCGTCGGCCACGCCGCGATCGGTGGCGATCCGCAGGACAAAAAGTACCACGGCGAACACACCACGCTCGAGATCGGCGATCGCAATACCATCCGCGAGTTCACCACGATCAACCGCGGTACCGGCGACGGCGGCAGCGTCACCCGCATTGGCGACGACAACTGGCTGCTCGCCTACGTGCACATCGCCCACGATTGCATCGTCGGCAATGGCTGCGTGTTCTCCAACAACGCCACCCTCGCCGGCCACGTCGTGGTCGGCGACCAGGTGATCCTGAGCGGCTTCGCCGGCGTCCACCAGTTCTGCCGCATCGGTGACCACGCCTTCATCGGCATGGGTGCCTTCGTCAATGGCGATGTGCCGCCATTCCTGATGGTGGCGCAGGAGAAATACGCCCGCGCCCGCGGCATCAACAGCGAAGGCCTGAAGCGCCGCGGTTTCGATGCAACGCGCATCGCCGCGATCAAGCGCGCCTATCGCGCCCTCTACATGGGCGAGACCAAGCTTGACGAAGCGAAAGTGGAACTGGCGGAGATCGCCGCCGGCAGCGACGATGTTCGCGCCTTCCTCGACTTCATCGAACGCGGCGAGCGACCGCTGCTGCGATGAAATCGCTGCGCATCGCCCTGTGCGCTGGCGAAGCGTCGGGCGACCTGCTCGCTGCCGATCTGGTGCGCGCCTTGCGCGAACGTTTCCCTGATGCCGAGTTCGCCGGCATCGCCGGGCCGAAGATGCGTGCTGCCGGCGTGACATCGTGGTGGGATGCTTCCGAACTGAGCGTGATGGGATTGGCGGAAGTGTTGCGCCACCTGCCACGCCTGTTGCGCTTGCGCCGCGACTTCCGCCAGCGCGTACTCGACTGGACGCCTGACGTTTTCATCGGCATCGATGCGCCCGATTTCAACCTCGGCGTGGAGAAATGGCTGAAGGCACGCGGCGTGCGCACCGTGCATGACGTCAGCCCGTCGATCTGGGCGTGGCGCGAAGCGCGTGCCGAAAAAATCGGCGAGAGTGCCGATCGCGTGCTCTGCCTGTTCCCGATGGAGCCGCCGATCTATGCAATGCATGGCGTCGACGCGCGCTTCATCGGCCATCCGCTGGCCGATGCGTTGCCGCTGGACCCAGATCGCGATGCCGCGCGACGTGAACTCGCGATCATGGGCGATGGGCCAGTGCTGGCGCTGCTGCCGGGATCGCGCATGGGCGAAATCGCGCGCATGTTGCCGACGTTCCTCGAAACAGCAGATCGCGTTGGCAAGCAGATCGCGAATCTCGAAGTGCTGATTCCCGCGGCGGACGAACACTGCCGGCATGCGATCGAATCGCTGTTGCGGCAGATCCCGCTGGCGCATGCGTACGCAAGAGTCCTTGATGGCCACGCGCAACAGGCGATGATCGCCAGTGACGCCGTGCTGCTGGCATCGGGAACCGCTGCGCTGGAAGCGATGCTGGCGAAACGACCGATGGTGATCGGCCATCGCATCTCGCCAGCTACCTATCGCATCGTCAAGCTGTTCGGGCTACTGAAATCGCGTTTCGTCAGCCTGCCCAATGTCCTCGCCGGTCGCGAACTGGTCCCGGAATGCCTGCAGGACGACTGCACGCCGGAGCGTCTCGCCGACGAATTGCTGCGCTGGCTGCGCGATCCATCGGCATTCGCCACGGTCGAACCCGAGTTCCTGCGCATCCATGAGGAATTGCGTCGCGACGCCTCGAGTCAGGCGGCGCTGGCGATCGCCGATTTGATCGCGCAAGGTGAGCCATTGCCAGCGCCATGAACGTGCCCTCCCCAGTCGAGCCCGACCCCACGCTCCGCATCGCCGGTGTGGACGAAGCCGGTCGCGGCCCGCTCGCCGGCCCCCTGGTGGTCGCGGCTGTGGTCTTTCCACCAGGGAGGACGCCGGTGAACGGCCTCGACGACTCCAAGCAGCTGAGCGCGGCTCGCCGCGAAGCACTCTATCCACGCATCATCGAACGCGCGCTGGCGTGGAGCGTGATCAAAGTCGAGGTCGAAGAGATCGATCGCATCAATATCTATCAGGCCACCATGGCCGGCATGCGCCGCGCACTGGAAGCCGTGGCCGCGCAGTGCGATATCGCGCGCATCGACGGCAACGCCCTGCCCAAGGGCTTGCCCTGCCCGGCCGAGGCGTGGATCGGCGGTGATGCCCGCTGCAGGGCGATCATGGCGGCATCGATCTTGGCCAAGGTCACCCGCGACCACCTGATGGCTGATCTCCACCTCAAGTACCCCGAATACGGCTTCGATGGCCACAAGGGCTATGGCAGTCCGCAGCACCTCGCCGCCCTGCGCCAGTACGGCCCTTGCCCGCAGCACCGCCGCAGTTTCGCACCAGTCCGCGAGACGCTGATCGTGCAGAACCAATTGTTCTGAAACCGCCATCCCGACGCTCCCACGATCCGCCCCATGTCAAGCCTTGTTCCGGCCTGCCCACGCCCCTACCCTGATCCCTGATCTCGGCGCGCCTGCGCCACTGGGAACGCATGTCGGCCCGTTTCGCCCATCTGCAGCTGCATAGCGAGTATTCGCTGGTGGATTCCACCATCCGCCTCGACGGACTGGTGCGCGGCTGCGTGGAACTCGGCCTGCCTGCGGTGGCCATCACCGATCGCAACAACCTGTTCGCGCTGGTGAAGTTCTACAAACTGGCCGAGGGCGCGGGCCTGAAGCCGATCGCCGGCGCCGACCTCACCGTGGTCGATCCTGAAGGCGCCAGCAGCCAGCTCACCCTGCTCTGCCGCGACCGTGCGGGCTATCTCGCGCTGTCGCGCCTGCTGACGCGCGCGTGGATGCACGGGCATCGGCAAGACGGTGTCGGCATCGACAGCGCCTGGCTGGAGGATGAAAATCTCGCCGGACTGTTCGCGCTAGCCGGACGCGACTCTTCCATCGGCGCCGCGCTGATCGGTGGCCGCGACGAACACGCGCAGGCTGAAGTCGCGCGCCTGCAACACCTGTTCGGTGATCGTCTGAATCTCGCACTGACGCGCACCCGGCGTCCGCACGAAGACACGTTCAACGCCTATGCGCTGCACCTGTCCGGGCAGCACGCCATCCCGGTAGTCGCCAGCAACGACGTCCGCTTCCTCGAAACGGACGACTTCGATGCCCATGAAGCGCGCGTCTGCATCGCCACCGGCCGTGTGCTCGACGATCCCAAGCGCCCGCGCCTGTATTCGCCGGAACAGTCGCTGAAGTCCGGCCAGGCAATCGCCGAGCTGTTCGCCGATATTCCCGACGCGATCGACAACGCCTTCGCGATCGCCGAATGCTGCAACCTCGAACTGCGCCTCGGCACCTACTACCTGCCAGCCTTTCCGGTGCCATCCGACGAAACGCTGGACAGCTGGATCCGTGGCCAGTCTCATGCCGGCTTGCGCGCGCGCCTCGAACAACAGGAGCCGGCCGTAGGCCACACGCCGGCGAGTTATCGCGAACGCCTGGACCGCGAACTCGACGTCATCATCAAGATGGGGTTCCCCGGCTACTTCCTGATCGTGGCCGACTTCATCAACTGGGCGAAGGACCATGGCATCCCGGTCGGTCCTGGCCGCGGCTCCGGCGCCGGTTCGCTGGTGGCGTGGTCGCTCGGAATCACCGACCTCGATCCGATTCCCTATGACCTGCTGTTCGAGCGATTCCTCAATCCGGAACGCGTGTCGATGCCCGACTTCGACATCGACTTCTGCATGGATCGCCGCGACGAGGTGATTGATTACGTTGCCGCGAAGTACGGCCGCGATCGCGTCAGCCAGATCATCACCTACGGCACCATGGCGGCGAAGGCCGTGGTGCGAGACAGCGGGCGCGTGCTCGGCTTTCCCTACGGCTTCGTCGATGGCATCGCCAAGCTGATCCCGATGACGCTCGGCGTCGGCCTGGAAGATGCGCTTGGGAAGACGGAGAAGTCTCAGAAGGACGACGCCTGGCGCAGCGACGAACTGATCGGCCGCTACGAATCGGAAGACGATGTCCGCGACCTGATCGATCTCGCGCTCAAGCTCGAGGATCTTCCCCGCAATGCCGGCAAGCACGCCGGTGGCGTGGTGATCTCGCCATCACCGCTCTCCGACTTCTGCCCGCTGTTCGCGGAACACGCTGGGGGTGGCGAAGGCCGCAACCCGGTGACGCAGTTCGACAAGGACGACGTTGAAGCGATCGGCCTGGTGAAGTTCGACTTCCTCGGCTTGCGCACGCTCACGATCGTTGATTGGGCGGTGAAGGCGATCAACGCGCGCAAGCCCAAGGGCGAGGCGCCACTCGACATCACCAAGCTTGCACTCGACGACGCGAAAACCTACGAGCTGTTCGCGCGCGGCGATACCATCGCGGTGTTCCAGTTCGAATCGCGCGGCATGCGCGAACTGTTGAAGCGCGCCCTGCCCGACCGCTTCGACGACCTGATCGCCCTGGTGTCGCTGTATCGCCCTGGCCCGATGGACCTGATCCCCGACTTCGTCGAGCGCAAGCACGGTCGCGCCGAGGTGAAGTATCCGCATCCGCTGCTGGAACCGGTGCTCAGTCCGACCTATGGCGTCGTGGTGTATCAGGAACAGGTGATGCAGACCGCGCAGATCCTCGCCGGGTATTCGCTGGGCGGCGCTGACCTGCTGCGCCGCGCGATGGGCAAGAAGAAACCCGAGGAGATGGCGAAGGAACGCATCAAGTTCGAGGAAGGTGCGAAGGAACACCACCACCTCGAATCGCGCGTGTCCGGCCCGATCTTCGACCTGTTGGAAAAATTCGCGGGCTACGGCTTCAACAAATCGCATGCTGCAGCCTACGCGCTGGTGAGCTACCAGACCGCGTGGCTGAAGACGCATTACCCGGCAGAATTCATGGCCGCGGTGTTGTCATCCGACATGGACAAGACCGAAAAAGTGGTCGGCAACCTCGACGAAGCGCGCACGATCGGACTCGCGGTGTTGCCGCCTGACGTCAACGCCTCGCGTTACATGTTCGAAGCGGTTGACCCGAAAACCGTCCGCTACGGCCTCGGTGCGGTGAAGGGTGTCGGCCAGAATGCCTGCGAAGCGATCGCCGACGAACGCCAGCGTGGCGGCGTATTCACCGACATGCTCGATTTCTGCCAGCGCGTCGACATGACGAAGCTCAACCGTCGCGCGGTCGAGGCCCTGGTCAATGCCGGTGCAATGGACGCGCTGGGCCTCAATCGTCCCAGCCTGCTCGCACAATTGCCCGAGGCGCTCAAAGCCACCGAACAGCAGGCGCGCGAACGCGAGACCGGGCAGGATTCGCTGTTCGGTGGCGGCGGAAGCACCGCCCCGACCTTGCGCATTGAACTGCCGGAAGTCGCGGACTGGCCGCTGTCGCGCAAGCTCGAAGGCGAGCGCGACACGCTCGGGACCTATCTCTCCGGCCATCCCATCGATCCCTATCGCGATGCGCTGAAGGCATTGGTCGGCCATGGCCTCAACGACCTGGACGCGATCTGGGCCAACCGCAGCAACGAGGAAAAGCGCGGGTGGCGCCCTCCTGAGAAAACTGTGGTGCTGGCCGGGCAAGTGGTCGCGCTGCGCAAGCGCGGCGAATCGCAGGCCTTCGTCACCCTGGAAGATGGTGCCGGCCGCGTCGAGGTGACGTTCTTCTCGGAAGCACTGACGGAATATTCCGCGCTACTCACCCGCGATCGCATCCTGGTGATCGAAGGCGGCTTGCGAGAGGATGAATTCAACGGAGGCTACAGCCTGCGCGCACGGCGCTGCTGGGACTTCGAGCTGCTGTGCCCCAACGCCGCACGCAAGCTCACCGTACGCATGGACATGCGTGTCCCCGGTGCCCTCCAGGCGCTGGACCAGGCCTTCGCCGAACACCGTCCCGGCTCCACCCCGATCCGCCTGGAAATGCTCCGCGACGGCGCCCGGGGCGCCATTGACCTTGATGGCAGCAACGCCATCCGCGTCAGCGCCGGTCTCGCCGCTGCACTCAAGGCCCAGCCGGGTGTGCGCGGGGTCGCCCTGGTGCTCGACAAGCCCTGGCAGCACTAGGCTCGACCAGACGCCGGCGTATGAGCCTGCCATCGCCATCCGCTAGACTGTCTTTCTTGATTCACCCAGACCCTCCATGAATCCAAACTACCTCGATTTCGAGCAACCCATCGCCGATCTGGAAGCGAAAATCCAGGAACTGCGCCAGGCCAGCGCCGGCCCGGGGGTCAATGTCGACAATGAAGTGCGCGCGCTGCAGGAAAAATTGCGCCAGCGCACCGCAGTGATCTTCCGCGACCTCACGCCGTGGCAGATTTCGCAGATGTCGCGGCACCCCCAGCGTCCGTACACGCTCGACTATGTCAAGGTGATCTGCGACGAATTCCAGGAACTCGCCGGCGACCGCGCGTTTGCCGACGACCAGGCGATCGTTGGCGGCCTGGCCCGCATCGATGGCCGCCCGGTGATGGTGATCGGCCACCAGAAGGGCCGCGACACCAAGTCGAAGGTACGGCGCAATTTCGGCATGCCGCGCCCCGAAGGCTATCGCAAGGCATTGCGCCTGATGAAGCTGGCGGAACGATTCCAGCTGCCGGTATTCACCTTCATCGACACCGCCGGCGCTTGGCCGGGTATCGATGCCGAGGAGCGCGGACAATCGGAAGCGATCGCACGCAACCTGATGGAAATGGCTGAGCTGCGCGTGCCGATCATCTGCACCGTGATCGGCGAAGGCGGCTCCGGTGGTGCGCTGGCGATCGGCGTCGGCGACCGCACCCTGATGCTGGAATACGGCACCTATTCGGTGATCACCCCGGAAGGCTGCGCGGCGATCCTGTGGAAGGACGCCGGCAAGGCCAAGGACGCTGCCGAGCAGATGGCGATCACCGCACCCAAGCTGAAGGCACTCGGTCTGATCGACAAGATCGTACGCGAGCCAATCGGTGGCGCCCAGCGCAATCCGCAGCAGATGGCAAAGCGCCTCAAGGCGATCCTGCTCAACGAACTGGCCGCGCTCGATGCATTGTCGGTCGACGAGTTGCTGGAGCATCGCTACCAGCGCCTGCGTGGTTATGGGGCGTTCGAGAACGCCTGATCGTCATCGCCCACCCAACCTATACTCCTGATGCCGGCAATCTGCCGGTATCCATCGGGGAAGGTTGCAGAAGATGATCATCAAGCGCATTGATCCCGTTTCGGCCGGCAAGATCTCCGGCATCATCGGCGTCGCGATCGGCCTGATCGCAGGC
>JAFEBY010000090.1 GCA_018242465.1 Pseudomonadota bacterium
CGCGAACGACTCCACTGGCGGTAGCGAAGCCTCGCGACCCTGCAGCGCGGCGCCGTACAGCGCACCGAGATCGCGCACGATCACCCACCACGACCAGCCATCGCAGATGACGTGGTGCGCGGACAGCAGCAGGCGATGCGACTGTGGGCCAATGCGATACAGCGCGGCGCGGAACAGCGGGCCATCCTGGAGGTCGAACGGGTGCGAAACCGCTGCAGCCTCCGCCTTTGCCAGCTGTTCGCTTTGCGCCAGAAGATCGAGTCCGGAAAGATCCTCGATCGCCAACGGCAGCATCGCCTGCTCGAGCACGCACAATGTCTGGCCGTCCCCCGACAGCACCGAGTGCAAGGCGTCGTGGCGCTGCACCAATGCCTGCAATGCCTGCTTCAGGGCTGCATGGTCGAGCGCACCTTCAAGGCGAATGTTCAGTGCTTCGTTGTATGCCAGCGAAGCTTCGCGGTCGAGATGATCGGCCAGCCAGATTTCGCGCTGCCCTTCGGTAGTCGGCACCACCCGCAGCAAGGCTTGCGCGAAGGGGTCGTGGACGACTGGTGGAGACGCGATGGTATCGACGGCCATGCTCAGACCTCCACCTTCACGTACTGGCCTGGCGCTTCGGGATCGGGTGCGTACCACGCCGGCTGCCCCTGCGGATCACGCCCCAGCCGCGCACCGGCAACCTTCGGCGCACCGGCATCCATCACCGTCTGTGGCGTTGCCTTGGGCTTGGGCAGGAAACCCGATTCCTGCAATTCGTCGATCGACGCCTTGAAGGCTTCGGCGATCCGGGCGAAATCGGCTTCGGTGTGCGCAGTGGTGAAAAAGCACGGGAAGTTGTCGAGGATGTGGACGCCGCGGCTGCGCATCATCGCGAACAGCAGGTCCTGCAACGGATGGTCCTCAAGGAAAAAGGTCTTCCACACCGAGGCGAAATGACGCACTTCCACCGGCGCGCCGACCGCCGCGCAATGGCGGTTGAGGTCATCGGCGAATGCAGTGATGCGCTGGTTCAGGCGCGTCTGCAGTTCCGGGCCTTGTGCCTTGAGGTGCTTCAGCACTGCGGCAGCTGCGGCCAGTGCCAACGGGTGGCGGACAAAAGTACCGGCGAAATAGGTCACGCCGACCGTGGGGACGGAGTCGTCGCCGAACTGCCAGTCGCCACCGTCGAGCGCATCCATGTATTCGCGTTTGCCGGCGATCACGCCGATCGGGAAGCCACCGCCAACGACCTTTCCATACGTCGCCAAATCCGCCTTGATGCCGAACATGCCCTGGGCCCCGGCGGGATGCGCACGGAACCCGGTGACGACTTCATCGAAGACCAGCAAGGTGCCGGAAGCTTCAGTGATGGCGCGCAGTTCCTTGAGGAATTCCACCGGTTGGAAATCCGGGCGACGGCTCTGCACCGGTTCCACCAGCACGGCTGCGAGTTCGTCGGCATGCTCGCGCAACCATTGCGCCGATTCATCGGTGCCGTAATCGAGCACAACCACATGTTCGGCGGTATTGCGCAGGATGCCCGGTGCGGCGGGGACCGCGCGATGCGCGCGAGTCCCGCGCACGATCATCTCGTCGATGATGCCGTGGTAGGCACCACTGAATACGGCGACAGTATCGCGACCGGTCGCCGTGCGCGCGATGCGCAATGCGCCCAGCACCGCTTCCGATCCGGTATTGCATAGTGCGGCGCGATCGTTGCCGGTCACGTCGCAGAACAATTCGGCGACCTCGCCCGCAAGCACGTGCTGCGGGCCAATTTCGTATCCGGCATCGAGCTGGGTGCGAACGGCATCCAGTACAAAATCAGGCTGCCAACCGAACAGGCTCATGCCGAAACCGTTGAGGGCATCGACATAGTCATTGCCGTCGAGGTCGGTCAGGTGTGCGCCCTTGGATCGCTCCATCACGATCTGATAGGTGATTTCCTTGAGCATTGGCTTGAAGCCGTTGACCACGCGTGGATCTGCCAGTCGGACGCGATGGCGTTGGGTATATGCCTTCGATGCCATCGTGCGCGCGACATAGCGCTGGATGAATGCGTCGAGGCGATCACGTTGCTTGGGGCCCAGCTCGGACGATGCCGCGTTGTCGATGCGAGCGATCGCCCCAAAGGCTTTCTTGACGTCGTAGCGGGTATGTGCGAGCGCATCCGCTTCAGCCTGGTCGGAGGATTGCGGCGATTCGGGCTGCATCGATGCGGCTGCAGCCGCGGGAACCGCAGCCGCCAATACCGGAGCCTGTGCAGCAACAACCGGCGCGGCACCACCCAACAGTTCAAGCTGGCGCTGCATCAACTGCATCTGCTGCGCGATCAACTGCTGGAGATCGCCGGAAACTGGGGCCGCCATTGCGGCAACCGCGGGATTCATCATCAACGCGGGCGATGCAGCGGCCACGGGCGGCTCCACCCGAACTTCGGCGCGGGCCGGGGCGATCATGGCCCCAAGCGCCGCGCCAAGCCGTGACAGGCTGGAATATTCGCCCATCAATTGACGGAAACTGACCTTGGTGCCGAAGGACTTCTGCAACTGCAACGCGATCTGGGTCAGGGTGAGGCTGTCCAATCCGGCTTCGACGAAATTGGCGTCCTCGTGCATGCCCGCCATGTCCATCCCGGAGACATCCTCGAACACATCGCGAATGCGTGCGATCACATTCGGGTCCAGAATCGTTTGCGCCGCCTGTGCGACTGGCGCGGGATTGTTTGCTGACATGGAATTCTCCCCGGGAATCACGGCAGTTGCAGCGGGCGTTTCGGCGACCGCGGATAGCCAATAGGTCTTGCGTTCGAATGGATAGGTCGGAAGTTCAAGGCGATGACGACGCTGGCGCGAGTCGAGACGATGCGTGGCGACATCGATGCCGGCGCACCATAGCGCGCCAACCGCTTGAAGCATGGCCTGCGCTTCCGTCCCAACGTTGTCTGCCAGAGATGGTTGTGCAAATTGGCCTTCGCCAAAGCGCTGTTGCTTCGCCAACTGACTGAGTATGTTGCGCGGGCCCGCCTCGAGCAGAGCTCGCGCACCGGGCAGCGCGAGTGCCGTCGCCGCCGCATGGTTGTATTGCACCGGCGAACGCAGTTGGTTGACCCAGTAGTCCACCGACATCGCTTCGGCATCACTCAATCGTTCACCGGTCACGGAGGAGATGATCGGCAGCATGGGAGCATTGCGCGTGCAGGCGGTCACCGCCTCCGCGAAGGGTGCCAGCACCGGCTCCATCATCCGCGAATGGAAGGCATGCGAGGTGCGCAGCGGCGTACAAGCGATCTGCTCCGCAGCCAATTTCGCAACGAAGGCGTCGACCGCTTCGGCGGTGCCGGCAACAACGCAGGAACGCGGCCCGTTGACGGCTGCAAGATCAAGATCGGCTGGCAGGCGCGCCAGCAGATCGGCTTCAGAAAGGCGAACGCCGAGCATCGCGCCGGCTGGTTGCGCCTGCATCAAGGCGCCGCGTTTGGCGACGAGATCGATGGCATCCTCCAGCGAGAACACGCCGGCCAGCGTCGCTGCCGCGAATTCGCCGATGCTGTGGCCGAGCATCGCCACCGGCGTAACGCCCAGCGATTGCCACAGGCGGCCCAGCGCGTATTCGATCGCGAACGTCGCCGGTTGCATGCGCCAGGTTGGGCGCAGGACATCGGGATCGTCGCTGAACAGCAAGGTGCGCAGGTCTTCGCCCAAGGTGCGGCCCAGGCGCCGCGCACAGTCGTCGATGGCATCGCGGAACACCGCATGCATCTGGTACAGGTTGCGACCCATGCCGGGATAGGTTGCGCCCTGCCCCGGGAACATCACCACCACGCCATGGTCGCCGCCCGCAGCGGTCGGCGCTGGAACTGGCTGTCGGAGCCAGCTGATTGCATCGTCGTGGCCATTCGCCGGGATCGCGCGGCGGTACGCAAACGTGCGGCGACCACTGCGCAATGTCCAGGCGACATCGGCGAGATTGGCCTGCGGATGCTCGCCCAACCATGTCGCCAGTCGTTCTCCGGCTTGCTGCAGCGCCTGCGGCGAACGCGCCGACAGCTGCAGCAATTGCATGTCACCAGTGGCATCGGAAGACGGATCTTCCGGGGCCTGTTCCATGACGACGTGGGCATTGGTGCCGCCAACGCCGAAGCTACTGACACCAGCGCGCCGAGGGGATGGGGAGCAGCGCCAAGCATCCGCTTCGGCGTTGGCGACGAAGGGGGTTGAAGCGAAGTTGATTGACGGGTTCGGCGCGGTGAAATGCACCGTGCCGGGAATGAAGTTCTCGCGCAGGGCAAATGCGGTCTTGATCACGCCGGCTGCACCGGCCGCGATCACCAGATGGCCGACATTGCTCTTGAGCGAACCGATGGTGCAGAAACCGGTGTCTTGCGTCGCTTCGCCGAACGCCTGCGCCAACCCTTCGATTTCGATCGGATCGCCGATTGGCGTGGCGGTTCCATGCGCCTCGACATATCCGATGCTGCGCGGATCAATGCCGGCATCGCGATGTGCCATGCGAATGGCTTTCGCCTGCCCCGCTGCGCTCGGGGCGGTGAAGCTGGCGCGTTGGGCGCCATCATTGCTCAGGCCGATGCCGCGAATCACCGCATGGATCACATCGCCATCGGCCTGCGCATCGGACAACCGCTTGAGCAACACCATTGCGGCGCCATCACTGAATACTGTGCCTGCCGACTTGGCATCGAACGTCCGGGTATGGCCGTCCGGGGACAGCATGCTGCCTTCCTGATAGAGGTATCCGCTATTGCTCGGGCAGGTCACCGACACGCCGCCGGCCAAAGCCATTCGGCACTGTCCGGCGCGCAGGCTCTCGACCGCCTGGCAAATGGCGACCAGCGAGGTCGAGCATCCGGTGTGGATGCTGATCGCCGGGCCGGTCAGTCCGAGCTTGTGTGCAACGCGGGTAGCGATGTAGTCCTTTTCGTTGCCCAGCATCGTCTGGAATTCGCCAACCCGCGCGATGCGGTCGGGATGTCGCGAGACATGCTTCTGGAAATAGCTGGCGTTGTACATGCCGGCGAACACGCCGACATCGCCATCGTTTTCATCGCCCGGCGCATGGCCTGCGCGCTCCATGCATTCCCAGGCAAGCTCCAGCGCTATGCGCTGCTGCGGATCCATCACTTCCGCTTCGGGCGCGCCAATCCCGAAGAATGCCGCGTCGAATTGTTCGACGCCGTCGATCACGCCACGCGCCGAGACATAGTCGGGGTTATTGCGCAGCGATTCCGGAATGGAGGGATCGAGCGCATTCTGTTCGAACCGGGTGATGCCTTCGCGGCCTTCGCACAGCATCTCCCATAGCGATTCGACATCCGCAGCGCCAGGGAAACGTCCCGCCATGGCGATAATGGCGATCGGTTCCGACCCGTGGCGTGTCGCCGTTTCGGTCTGGTGCGGATTCGATTGCGATTCGAAACGGGACGCCAGCAAGGCCGGCGTTGGATGACTGAAGAGGTGGCCCGGGGAAGCGGCGTCAGGCAGCGTGCCGTTCTGTTTCAGGTCCGCAACCAGACGCGATGCCAGCAACGAACTGCCGCCAAGATCAAAGAAACTGTCATCGCGGCCGATGCCATCGAGATCAAGCAACACCCCCATCGCTTGGGCGATCGCGGTTTCGCGATCACCGCGTGGCACGGCATGCGGATTCGCAAGTTCGGGACGACGACGATCCGGCGCCGGCAACGCGGCCCGATCAAGCTTGCCATTGACCGTCGTCGGGAAGTGATCGAGCACGACGTAGCGCGGCGGCACCATGTAGTCCGGGAGCCTGCGCGCCAGTTCCACACGGATCGCCTGCACATCAGGAACCTGCCCGTCTTCAGCCTGAAGATAGGCGATCAGGCGGCGCTCGCCATGTCCGGTGTCCGGTGCGGTCACGGCGGCATTCCGTATCCCGGGAACCGCACCGAGCACGGCTTCGATCTCGCCCAGCTCGATGCGGAACCCGCGAATTTTGACCTGTTGATCGATGCGTCCGCAGAACTCGATGTTGCCGGCAGCGTTCTTGCGTACTTGGTCGCCACTGCGATAGGCCAGGCCGATGCCATCCGGTGACGGCACGAAGCGTTCGGCGGTGAGATCTGTGCGCCCGAAATACCCCAATGCGATGCCGCTGCCGGCGATCCACAACTCGCCCGCTTCGCCATCGGCAACAGGCTGGCCACCGCCATCGACGATGTGCAGTCGTGCGTGATCGATCGCACGTCCGATCGGCACGCTGCGCGCGTCTTCTGCGAGTTCAGTGATCGCATGGGTGACAGCGAACGTGGTGCATTCGGTCGGCCCATATCCATTGAACAGGGCGACGCTCGGTTCAGCCTCGCGCATCCGCCGTACATGCCGAACCGACAACGCCTCGCCACCGGTAAACAGCTGGCGCAGCCCATGCAACTGGTTCGGATCCTCATCGACCACGCTGTTGAACAGTGCGGCGGTCAACCACAGATGGGTGATTCCACTGCGGCGGATTGCCTCGCCAAGACCATTCGCTGTCGGAACGGCCTCATGGTGGATCACCAATTGCCCGCCGTTGAGCAACGGCCCCCAAATTTCCAGGGTGGAAGCATCGAAACCGAGCGGCGCAGCCTGCAGGAATACCGTCTCAGTGCCGAGGTCGATGAAACTGACATCGCTGACCAGCCCGAGGATCGCGCGGTCTGGAATGCACACACCCTTCGGCATTCCGGTCGAACCTGAGGTGTACATCACGTAGGCGAGGTCTTCGCTGTTGCGCGTTGCATCCGCAGTCGTCGCGCTCGCGGCGGCACAGTCTTCGATGGTCGCCGTCACCATGCCTTCCGGCAGGCGGATCGTCGCTTCACTCGCCAGCGACACCAGGCACAGCCGAGTGTCGGCGTCAGCCAGCATCATCGCCAATCGCGCAGGCGGCTGCGTCGGGTCAAGGGGAAGATAAGCCGCGCCGCAGCGCAGGATCGCCAACATCGCGATCACCGCATCGGCACCGCGTTGCGCATCCAATGCAACGATGTCGCCGGCAATCACGCCACGTTCGCGTAGTCCGGTCGCAACCACGGCGGAAATCGTGTCCAGCTGCGCATAGCTGATGACACGATCCCCATCGCGGATCGCAATGGCATCCGGGCACTGGCCAACTCGCGCGGCGAATGCACCCACCAGCGACGACGCGACCATGTCCGTGAATGCCGGGCGCGCGTTCACGCAGATTCCTCCGCGTATTCATCGCGCGCGTGGGCGACCTTTTCCCGCCAAGCGCCACGCAGCTTCAGCATCAGACCGCCCAGCGAATCCGACAATCCCGACTGTCCGATCTGTGGCGGTTGCAGTCCCAGCTTGCGCAAGGCGCCGTGGCCGGCATGCAGGCGCGCCTTCTCCCGGGTGGAATCCGTGTAATAGGTGAAGCTGATCGTGACCGATGGACCATCGCCATTCTCGACCATGTGCGGGCTGGTCGACGGCATGTAGGCGCCCTGCCCCGGCTGCAAGTCGAAGACATGCGCACGCTCGCGGAAGGCATCGCGCCAGCGCAGCAGATAGCGCTCGTGACTGAGATGGAACAGGTCGCGCGCATGCTTGTTGGCGACTTCCTCGTCGTCATGCGGCCACACATAGACACGCTTGCGTCCCTGCACTTGCAGGATGAAATTGTGCTCGGCGTCGAAGTGGTACGGCGTGACCGTATTTGGTGACGTCACGAAGATCCAGCCGCCGCGATAGCTCATGCCGTGGTCACGGCGGTCGAGCTCCGGTTGCAGCTCACCCAGCACTTCGCGCACAAGGGTGCGGTACAGCGGATCTTTCTGGATGTTCAGCAACGACATCCACGCCTGAGCATCGGCAAGGTTACGCAATGTATCGGCGGACGATACCGCATTCGGGAACAGCTCCGGCGCGGAATTGAACGGCGTTCCCGCCTTGGCTGAATTGGAATGCGTTCGGACGCTCCCCTGCGCTTCCAAACGTTGCGCCAGCGCAATCAATTCTTCAAGGCGCAGCAACGGATGGTCCTGCAGGTGGTGGCGCACCGCCTGGATGCGCCATGGGTCGAACGCCGTCCAATCGACGTCGATCCATTGCGCCATATCGATTTTTGGTACTTCTGCCATCTTCTTCTCCCCCGGCCCCCCAGCCGATGCAAGTATCAGCGTGCTCCCTTTCCAAACAACACCACTTCCACCGTCTGCAGCAGGATGCTGAGGTCGGAGAAGAAGGTGTGGTTCTTCACGTAGAACAGGTCGTAACGCAGCTTTTCTTCGGCATCGCGCACCGACGCGCCGTAGGGATAGCGCAGCTGCGCCCACCCGGTCAGGCCCGGCAGCACGCTGTGGCGCATGTCGTAGTAACGAATCTGCTGGTTGAGCGAATCAACGAACTGCGGGCGTTCCGGGCGCGGTCCCACCAGGCTCATTTCGCCACGCAGCACGTTGATCAGCTGCGGAAGTTCGTCCAAGCGGGCCATGCGGATGAACCGGCCGACACGTGTCACGCGGTCATCGTCGCGCTTGGCCCACTGCGCCACGCCGTCCTTTTCCGCATCGACGCGCATGCTTCGAAATTTGAATACCTGAAATTCCGCGCCATGGATGCCAACGCGAACCTGTTTGTAGAAGACCGATCCTTTCGATTCCAGGCGGATGGCCAGCCCCACCAACAACATCAGCGGTGAAGCCAGCACCAGGATCAGCGATGCGAAGGCGAAATCGAAGGCGCGCTTGTTCAGGCGCCGCGGCAATGAATGATCGTAGCCATGTGAGAACACCAGCCATGAAGGATCCAGGCGGGTCAGAGTGATCATGCCGGCCTCGCGCTCGACGAAAGTCGGAAGATCGCAGACCCGCAGGCCACGGCCGATTGCGGCAAGCAACGGCTCCATATGGGATTCGCGTTCTTTATCGTCGAGCGCCACCAGGATTTCATCGGCATCCAGCAGCTGCGCGATCTGGTCGACATTGCCTTCGCCGCGCACCAGCAGGCTCGATTCGATCTTGATTTCCTCACCCGGACTCGGCACATAGCCGATCACGCGGAAGTTGCGACGATCATTCGCGCGGCGCATGCGCCTGTCGAGGAAACATGCAGTCTCGCCGGCGCCCAGCACCAGCACGCGTGACTTCAAAGTATGGGATGCGAATACCGAGCCCCAAATCAGACGCAGGATCATCACGCCGAAGAACCCGAGCACCAAAGCACTGATCAGCACGCCACGCCCGATGTAGGCCAGCGGGAACAGGTAATAGAGCACCAGGAGGGCGACGCCGCCGAATACGAAAGCGTAGAGCTCGCGAAGGAGGAAGCCGAAACGGTTCTTGCGCAGGTAGACGTGGTGCAACCCGAAGGCCGTCATCGACAGGCACAGCACCAGTGCGAACAGCACCGAACGCCACAACAGGTTGTTGGAGAACTCGAGGTAGCCTGGGCCGTCGTACATGAAACGCAACCAACCGGCGAGCAGGACGCTCCCGATCAGCAATGCGAATTCAAAAAACCAAAGGAAGAAAACCTTTGACGGGCCGCTTTTCCCTAGCCTTGACATATACCGCTCCTGAAATCCGTTTCAGTCCAACTCCATGCCCGTGCATGCGGCGTTCCAATCGCCTGATCACGGACTTAGATTACTTTGCAATCGTCCTCTCTGCGCCGCTTTTCTGTCAAGTCACATTCGCATCACATGTTCGCGAAGTGATACGACATCGACATTTCCAGGTTCGAACCGTACCAAAACACCATCCAGCGCCGGCACTGCCACGCCCAAGCGCGCACGATCGGCGCAAGCGCGCAACGACCATGCCCGCAGGCCGGTCGCCATCGTCAGTTCAGCCACTGCTGTTCCCTGCTCGCTGCGGAACGCATTCATGTCGACGGACAATCCACTGCCGATCGCCTTCAACACCGCTTCCTTGCGCACCCAGGCATCGATCAGTGCTTCGTCTCGCCCGGTTTCTTGCGGATGCAGCACGTTTCCGGCCAGGCCATTGAGCAATGATTCGTGCTCGATCGCCTCGATGTCGACGCCGATCATTCCCGCATCTCGCGCCACTGCGATCGCCACGAAATCATCGGTATGGCTGAGGCTGGTTGCCACGTTCGGGAGGCCGGCGACCATCGGCATGCCCGACGCCATTCGCCCGACCTCGACCCGCGCCGGATCACGTCCCAGCACGCGCGCGACCATCAGACGATGCAAGGCATAGGCCAGCAGGCGACGCTCGCGCTCGCGGGGCGAGTGCAGACGCTGGGCGCGCGCGTGCAGCGCCGGCGGCACCAGCGATTGCAGTCGCCAGAACTGGCTACGCCAGACCTGGAGATCACTGATCGCGATCAAGCGCCGTGCGCCCGCAATCCGTCCGTCCTGAGGCAGCAGTTCGGCGAAATCGTCGCCCTGCTCCGCGGCGAGCCAGCGACTGCCTGCGGGCTCGACGGCGACAGCAGGATGTTCAGCGTCCACCGGTCAATCGATCCGGGATGTTGAACAGGTAATTGACATTGATCCAGCGGCGTCCGCGTTCGTCGTAACTGCCTTCGATATGCGTCTTGCGACCGGTATCGACACCAACATCGGCGCTGGCATCGGCACTAATGTCGAGGCTTCCATTCGGATTGCGTTCGGTCTGGATATTGTCGAACTGCAGGCGCACGTCGCGCACGCCGCTGTCTTTGGCGATCTGGTCGCAGACGCGTGTTTCCAGCTCGCCGATGAGGACAGGGTCGTTGAGGACGCGGCGGAACATGCCGGCCGACTGGCCGAAATCAAGGACCGGATAGGTCGCACTGCCCTCGCCGGGCACGTAGCGCGTACTGAATCGGAAGCTCGTCCAATCCTTCTCGGTCGCCGACACGTATTCGCCGATGCCTTCCAGGTTTTGCGCAGCGCCTTCGTGCGACTTCACGTCCACCGATTTCAGGCGGATTCGCAACGCGGTGTCGTGCAGTCGTTCGGTCAGTGCAACCATCACCGCACCCGCAACGATGCCGCGAACGTCTTCGCCAACTGTTTGGGGGGTAGATGCCGACGATGCGGGTTTGGTCGCCGCCATTACTGGCTGGAACCCGAACACAAGCGTCATCAGGCAGACTAAGACCCGCATCTGCGGGAAGCATCCTTTCATATCGACCGCCTTCCATTGGCGAGGGCTCATGCCCAGTCACTCGTAATCATAGGACATCAAAATGATCAGCGATACCCCACCCATTCATTTTAGAGCAGATGTCCTGGTGCCGGCCGTACGGGCAGCATTTGATCGCGGTCACACCCGGCCACTGACTTGGCGCGTCGCGCAGCTGCAGGCGCTGGACCGCATGCTGGTTGAGGATGCCGACGCCATCCACGCCGCGCTGCAGGCCGATCTCGGCAAATGTGCGGTCGAATCGCGGCTGACCGAAACCGCTTTCCTCCGCGCCGAGATCGCCCACGCCTTGAAGCACCTGCGGCGCTGGCTGCGCCCGAAGCGCGTGGCCATTCCGCTGTCGTTGCAACCGGCAAGTGGTCGCCTGGTGCCGGAACCGCTAGGCGTGGTGCTGGTGATCGCGCCATGGAACTATCCGGTGCAATTGTTGTTGGCTCCACTGATCGGCGCGCTCGCCGCCGGCAATGCCGTCGTGCTCAAGCCCAGTGAAGTCTCACCGAATGTCGCGGCCACCCTCGCCCGCCTGGTTCCGCGCTATCTCGACAATGACGCCGTGGTTTTGGTGGAAGGTGGCGTCGCCGAAACCACCGCTCTGCTGCGTCAACAGTTCGATCACATTTTCTATACCGGCAATTCAACCGTCGCCCGTGTGGTGATGGCGGCTGCCGCGCAACACCTCACACCGGTCACGCTCGAACTTGGCGGGAAATCGCCGCTGTGGATCGATGACAGCGTCGACATGACGGTGGCGGCTCGGCGCATCGCCTGGGCGAAATTCCTCAATGCCGGGCAGACCTGCGTTGCGCCGGATTACGTACTGGCCACGCCTGCAGTCGCGGACACACTGATCGCGCATCTGCGCATCGCCATCCGTGAACTCTACGGAAGTGATCCACGCACCAATCCAGAGTATGGCCGCATCATCAACGATCACCATGTCGAACGCCTTCTCGCTCGGATCGATCCGGACCGTTGCGTCATCGGCGGCGGACACGATGCCGGCGACCGCTACATCGCGCCCACGGTGTTGTACCCCGCGACCGCTGATGATGCCTCCATGCAGGATGAAATCTTCGGCCCGGTCCTGCCGATCGTTCCCGTTGCCGACGCTGAAGCCGCGCTCGCTTTCATCCGCGAGCGTCCAAAGCCACTGGCGCTCTATGCCTTCACTTCAAATCGTACGCTGCGGCAGCGCTTCATCGACGAGACTTCGTCCGGTGCACTGGCGTTTGATTTCGCGGTGGCGCACCTCTCCGCGCCGGACATGCCCTTCGGCGGCATCGGCAACAGCGGCATGGGCGCGTATCACGGTGAAGCATCGCTCCGGATCTTCAGCCATTTCAAACCGGTGATGACCAAGCCGCTCTGGCCGGATACCCTGCGACTGATCTTCCCACCCTACGGCAAGACCGTGGAACGAGTCATCGACTGGCTACTGGTCCGCGGCTGAGGAATGCACATGTTCGATTTGAAAGGGTCCACCGTATTGGTCACCGGTGCCGGAATGGGCATGGGACGTCTGTTCGCATTGCAGGCCGCGCACGAAGGCGCGGGACACGTCGTGCTGTGGGACATCGACGGCACGACGCTGGAACGCGTCGCCGATGAAATCCGCGCGCTTGGTGCGACTCCGCACCCCAGCGTGATCGATGTCGCCGATGCGGCTGCGATCGATCAAGCCGCGAACGCCTTGCTCACGACACTCGGCCCGCCCGACCTCATCGTCAACAACGCCGGGGTCGTGCGTGGCAATGCCTGGTTCTGGGAAACCGATCCTCGACGCGACATCGACCCGGTGATCCGGATCAATACCCTCGCGCCGATGCATGTCGTGCGCGCCTTGTTGCCAGCCATGGTCGCCGATGCCAGTCGTGAACGCCGCATCCTCAACATTTCCTCGGCCGCAGCCACAGTGTCGAACCCGCGCATGAGCGTGTACGCCGCGTCGAAATGGGCGATGCTCGGCTGGAGCGATTCATTGCGCCTGGAACTGAAGCAGTCCGGACATCGGCATCTCCGTGTGACCACCTTCTGCCCGAGCTATATCACCACCGGCATGTTCGAAGGCGCCCGCGGCCCGCTTCTCACGCCATTGATGTCGCCGGAAACTGCTGTGGCAGCCGCATGGATCGGAATGCGGCGCGGCACGCCGATCGTGATGAAACCGTGGACCACGCAGCTGGCGAAGGTGCTCAAGGGCATCCTGCCACTGCCGATCTGGGATTTCGTTGCAGGGCGGATCTTCCATGTGTACAACAGCATGGATCACTTCCGCGGACGCCACTGACATGACCGATAACCAATCGCTGCCTGCCGGCCAGCGGATCATCCGCAACCTCGGTGTCTGGCGTTACCTGCAATTCGTGCTGGTGGCGATCATTGCCGGTGCGTTGATCGACTGGCTGTCCAATCTTCAGGCGCTCACCGCATGGCTGCTCGGCGCGGCCATCGGTGCCGGCTACTTCGGACTGGAAAAACTCCGCGGCACGGTATGATTTGATCGCGCAATGCTTTGATCAAGTATTCCTGGAACCGACCGCATGCCGCTGCAACCCGCCATCGCCATTTTCATCGGAGCCGGTTTCGGCGCGTTGTCGCGCTGGTGGCTCGGACTGGCGTTGAATTCAGTCTTCCCGACCTTTCCCCTCGGCACCCTGGCCGCCAACCTGATCGGCGGCTTCGTGATGGGCGTGCTGATGGCCACGTTCGATCAGTTCCAGGCGATTCCGCCGGCGCTACGACTGGCGCTGACCGCCGGGTTCCTCGGCGGCCTGACCACGTTTTCGACCTTTTCGGCGGAAGCCTCCACGCTGTTGCTGCGCCAGCAGTTCGGTTGGGGCAGCCTGCTGATCCTCGTTCATGTTGCCGGTTCGATCCTGTGCACGCTGGCAGGCATCGGCATCGCCGGAGTGTTGCTGGGCAAACACTGAAGCGGGGGCGGCATGGCAGCCAGTATCCACTTGGAATACGGCGCGACCACACCCTAACGTGGACCAAAGATGACGGCTGCGGCAATGTTGTCGAATCGCCCCTAAACGTCATGGGTCCAAATGATGACCGGGGGCATCCATGAGCGTCTACTGGCATGAGCCCCCACCGGTTGCCTGCCATGCACAACGCCATCGCCATCCCGTCCCCGCGCACCCTCCTGCCGAAAACCCTGCTCGCCGGACTTGCCATCGCTACCGGACTGGCAATGAGCCATCCGGCAAAAGCGATGGTCTCGATCAGCGTGCGCATCGCGCCGCCACCGCTGATGGTGTACGAACAACCGATGATCCCCGCGCCTGGCTACATCTGGGCGCCCGGCTACTGGAGCTGGGATGACGAGATCGGCGATTACTACTGGGTGCCGGGCCAATGGGTGCTGCCACCCTTCGCCGGCGCGCTATGGACGCCGGGCTATTGGGCCTGGAACGATGGCGTGTATTTCTTCCATCGCGGCTACTGGGGCCCGGTGGTCGGCTACTACGGCGGCATCAACTACGGCTTCGGTTATTTCGGCGTCGATTACGTCGGCGGTTATTGGCGCCGCGGCGTCTTCAACTACAACCGCGGCTACAACCACATCGACAATCGCGTGGTCAACGTCTACAACAACACGACGATCATCAACAAGACCGTCAACAACACGGTGATCAACAACACTCGCGTGAGCTACAACGGCGGCCCCGGCGGCGTGGCCATGCAGCCAACCGTGCAGCAACGCCAGATCGAACGCCAGCACCACTGGGACGCGCAACCGGAACAACGCGCAGCGGTGCAGCAATCGCGCGAGGATCGCACGACCCACTTCGGCTACAACCATGGGCAAGCTGACAAACTGCAATGGCGTGGCGCGCAGGCTTCGACGCCGGTGGCATCAGTGCAACCCATGCAATCACCCCAGCCGCCCCGCCCGCGAAGCGTGCCCCCTCATCAGCCACGCGGCGACATGATGCCGACCGACGGCATTCCTGATCATGGTCCGCAACAGCAGCCCCAGCGTCATCCACAGCAATGGCCGGGTGCGCGCGAGCGCATGCTGACCCCAGATGATCGAGCCGCGATGCGTGAGCAACATCACTCGATGGAGCGCCCGCCGATGCCGGCGCCTTCGATGCAGCCACGCATGCAAAAACCACAACCCATGGTCATGCACGCGCCGCCGATGGCGCATCCTGCTCCGCAACAGCATGTGCAGCAACAACCCGCGCACGGCAGCAGCAACCCCCACCGCGACGATCACCACCGCGATCATCGCGACTACGATGGGAACTGATCAGCCCTTGTCCTGGCGCGCACGGACGCGCGCCGCGCGCAGGGCATCCAGTTTCTCCTTCAGCTTGAGCTCCATGCCACGCGCCACCGGCTGGTAATACACGCGCTCGCCCATGGCTTCGGGAAATCCGGTCTGGTCGAGCGCGATGCCACCGTCGACGTCATGGTCGTACTGGTAGTCCTTGCCGTAGCCGAGGCCCTTCATCAATTTCGTCGGCGCGTTGCGCAGATGCATCGGCACCGGCTGCGAACCGAACTCGGCCACGTCGGCACGTGCGGCGTTCAGTGCCATGTAGCTGGCATTCGACTTGGCGGTGCTGGCCAGGTAGATCACGAGATTGGACAGCGCGATATTGCCTTCCGGCGCGCCGATGCGATCGTAGGCGTTCCACACGTTGATCGCCATTTCCAGTGCGCGCGGATCGGCGAGGCCGATGTCTTCCACCGCCATGATGGTGAGGCGGCGCAGCAGGTACGAGGGATCGCAGCCGCCATCGATCATCCGCGCCGCCCAATAGATCGCGGCATCCGGATTTGAGCTGCGCACCGATTTGTGCAACGCGCTGATCTGGTCATAGAACTGTTCGCCCCCCTTGTCGAAACGCCGGGTGCGATCGGCCAGCACCTGCTGCAACGTGGCATCGGTGATGTGGCCACCCTCCTCGCCCGCCAGCTCGGCGGCGATCTCGAGCAGGGTCAGTGATCGCCGAACGTCGCCATCGCCGGCAATGGCGATCTGTTCCAGCGCCTGTGGTGACGCCTGCAGGCCGCGTCCACCAAAGCCGCGGACATCATCATCGACTGCACGCTGTAGTACCTGCACGACATCGGCGACCGATACTGCCTCCATCACGTGCACGCGGCAACGCGACAGCAACGCCGAATTCAATTCGAACGATGGATTCTCAGTGGTGGCACCGACGAAAACGATGGTGCCGCGCTCGATGTGCGGCAGGAAGGCGTCCTGCTGCACCTTGTTGAAGCGGTGCACCTCGTCAACGAACAACAAGGTACGCCGACCGCCGAGGAATCGTTGTTCCGCCGCTGCCAGCACCTTGCGCACTTCCGGCAGGCCGCACAGCACCGCGGAGACCGCCTCGAAATGGGCGTCGGCGTATTGCGCCAGCAGCAATGCCAGCGTGGTCTTGCCGCAGCCTGGCGGGCCCCACAGCACCATCGAATGGACGTGACCCGCTTCGATCGCCCGACGCAATGCCGTGCCAGGCGCCAGCAGCCGTTGCTGCCCGGCCATCTCGTCCAGGGTGTGCGGGCGCATGCGTTCAGCCAGCGGCTGCAATGCACCGACGTCGGGATCAAGCCCCGGCAATGACATGCTGGTATTCACACGCCGATGTTACGACGCTATCCCTCGTGACGCTTCAGTCGCCGATGACGTCGACGTCCTTGGGCGGCGTGAAGCTGAAATTGGCCGCTGGCAAGGCGATATTGCGTTGCCACTGCGCGAAATACATCTGGGTGCGCTGGCCAAGCGGATCGGTCACGACGATCTGCGACAACTGACCGTCCTTGAAGCCGATCTTCGCCGACTGGAAATTGCTGTCGGCCTTGGATCGCGGCGCGATCGTCAGCCAGTTCACGCCTGCGCTGGTGCCGCCATCGGTCACCACGTAGTTGCGGTCGAGCCGTGCTGGATCGACCAGGATCGCCAGCGGGCTGTTCTGTTCTTCCGTTCCCTGCGGGCGCTTGCTCACCTGCTGCAGGTCGGGTTCGTAGATCCACACGGTCTTGCCATCGGCGATGACCAGCTGGCGATATGGCTTCACGTATTCCCAGCGGAACTGGCGCGGCGTCGCCAGCGACACGCGACCGGACGACGACTGCTTCAGCCGGCCCTTGGTATCGAAGACTTCCTGCGAGAAACCGCCCTGCAGCGACTTCAGGCCCTGGGTGAACGCCGTGAGATCGGAACGACCGTCGGCATGCGCGACTTGCGCCAACACAAGTACGGTGAGGCCCGCCAGCCATGGGGAAATACGCATCGTTCGCTCCTTGCCAGTCACCCGATCAGTGTGCCCGGGGTCGGCTGAACCCTGACCTGAATACGGTCGCAGCCAAGTCTGACAATCAATTCGTCATTGCTGGCGGACGCACTGGAAATAGCTGCGCCCGGCATCACGGGCGGCATCCTGGTCGGCGATGCTGTCGGGAATCGCAGCGGCCATCGTGCACTTGGCAATTCCTGCCTCCAGCGTGCTGCAGTCGATGCCTCGGCCTGGTTGCTGCGCCTGAGCATCGCGGCTGGCGCAGCGCTGGCGCATGCGTGTGTTCATCCGCGTGATGAGGTCGGCCTTGGCGATCGGGAACTTCACGTCGCTGAAATCCATGCCGCGGCCGTGATGCCGACCATCGCCCGCCGTTCGCCCATCTTGTCCGCGCTGGCATGCTGCGACCACGAATGCGACTGAAATCACAAGAGAAGTGATGGTGATCGGACGAAGGAATTTCATGCAGGGCTCCTGGAGATGGGCTTGGCAATCGGGGGGCCGGATTGAAATCACGCAAACATGGCCGATCACGAAGTCATGATCGGCGAGCATTTCGTCGAGTTGATCGCGCAACCACGGACTATCACCGGACAAGGCATGGAGATGATGACAACGTGGTGCCGGCTCATCGAGTACGTCTCCCGCCGTTATGGATGGCGAAGTACTTCGATCGCCACACGTTGCTCAGGGGAACGTACGACCATGTCCATGGTTGACATGGATATGCAGGCCCCTAGCGCTGTGACGTGAGATCGCCGTACACGACCTGGGCGCGGAACCCGCGACGCACTGCCTGCATCAGCGCACGGTACAGCCCATAGTCCTGCGGCTGGCACAAGGCGTGGGCACCACGCACCGCATTCATCTGCAAGGCGTGCACTGCCGTCACCTTCTGGCCCTCGCGCTGCCAACGCATGCTGTATTCACCAGCCGCATTGTGGAATTCCATGTCTTTTGGAATCGCGTCGAGCTTTACCGTCGCCGGAAACTCCAGAACATAGGTTTCCTGCTCGCGCAATTCGTCGGAGCAAACAAATGGCACGTCATTGGTCGGGTTGGCAAAGCGCTGGTATCTGTTCCGCAACGATCCGCTGCCCGGCGGCCATGGCAACGTCATGCCGCCTGGCACGCTGAAATCGACGATATCGCTGGCTTCGAACCCGAAGTCATAACCGAAGGGTTGGCGCAGGTCGGTGGCATCGCCATGCAGCTCAAGCTTGCCACTGCCGATCAGACCCGCTTGGCCAAGGAAGGATTGCTCGACCATCGAGCGAACCTGGCTGGTGACCTGTGCGAACGCGCCGCGCAAACCAATCTCGTTGACAGACCCGATGTCGATACGTGTCTGGCCCTTGGCATTACCGTCGGCGGAATACCGAAACGTGGCGACGATATTGGTGAAATTGCGTTCGGCGTTGTTATCCGGCGTGTAGCCCAGGCGCCCATCGCGCGTATGCACGACCGGCTTGCCGAGATCGCCGCCTGGCAGCTGGCCGAAGCGCGCGTAAGGGCTGGTCGAATCAAGATAGAGATCGAACTCAGGCACGTAATTGATCGCATGATTGAAGCGTTCGAGCAACGCCACTTGCGACCATTCCGGACCACCACCGGCACCGATCAGTACCGGCGTACTGGCGATGCCCTTCGCAGCCAGCAACGCTTCGAGGATGACGGTGTGATCCTTGCAATCGCCATAGCGGTTGGCGAGGATGCTGTCGGCGCTGTTCGGCTCGTAGCCGCCATTGCCGAGATAGATCGCGACATAGCGGATGTTCTTGGCCACCCATTCGTAAATCGCCTGCGCTTGCGCGCGATGCCCATCAATCCCTTGGGTGATGGCATTTGCTTGTGCGCGAATCGCCGGCGTCACCGTTGCCGCGGTTCTCGCTTTGATGTCATATGCCCGCCCCAATTCCGCGAACCCGGAATACGTACTGGCCATCACCGTTGGCCCGTACTCCCAAACCTCGGCCGCCATCGTCTGCGATTTCAACGGCTCGCTGCGCCGGTATCGCCAGCGCCAGCTCGTGCGATCGCCAGCGACCACCGGCTTGCCACCCTGAACGTCACGCGTGAACACATGCATGGGCATGCTGGTCGGCGCCTGCAACGTCACTTCGGCATCATCGAATTGTTCGAATGGACTGAATGTTTCCAGGGTATGGAAGTAACCCTTGAACGTCGGTTTCAGCACATGCTTGCGAAATGAATAGACGAGATGACTGCCCGGCGCAAGATCTGGAAATACGATCACCTTGACCTTGTAATCTGCGTACATCGGTCCACTTGCGCTGGAATAACTTTCCTGGCTGTAGATTTTGTCCTTGGGCACATCGCGACGCTTGCCATCCGCGCCCACCGTGTACGCTTCAAGCACATCCAGCGTTTCCCGTTTACTGCTGAAATCCAGGCGGATCTGGCTGTAGCCATCGACACCCGCCTTGGTCTTCACCAAGATGTCGTTGTAATCGGTTTCCGTGTACGTGGCATCGGCATTCACCACGTAGTCGGCGCGATAGCGCACGCGGCTGGCATTGTTGGTCGCCTCCTTGGGCGTCGCAGCCGATGTTCCTCCTGGCGCGGGGGCGGGCTGGGCCTGCGACAACACAGGAACACACAACAGCAACACCAGCCAGGCGGAACGAGTCGTCATCGTTGGGTCTCGATGGGAATGGCGGATATGGGAATTCGGTTGGGCTGCGATCAGTCACGCACCGGCGGCGGCGCCAGCACGGTGCGATCTCCGTTGTGTTCCGGCGGACTGACCACGCCAGCCGCTTCCATCGCCTCGACCAGGCGCGCAGCACGGTTGTAGCCGATCTTGAGGCGACGCTGCACCCCGGAAATCGAGGCGCGTCGTGTCTCGGTGACGATGCGGATCGCTTCGTCGTATAGCGGATCGCTTTCGTCATCGCCGCTGCCCGATGCTTCCGGCAGCCCGGTCGCGCCGACACTGCTGCCGTCATACATGGTCTGCACTTCTTCCAGCACGCCGTCGATGTAATCGGGCGTACCGCTCTGCTTGAGTTGTTCAACCACGCGATGCACTTCTTCGTCGCTGACAAAAGCGCCATGCACGCGTTCCGGCATCGAAGTCCCGGGCGGCATGTAGAGCATGTCGCCGTGGCCGAGCAGCGTTTCCGCGCCGGACTGGTCAAGGATGGTGCGCGAATCGATCTTGCTCGACACCTGGAAAGCGATGCGGGTCGGAATGTTGGCCTTGATCAGGCCGGTAATGACGTCGACCGACGGTCGCTGTGTGGCCAGGATCAGGTGGATGCCGGCGGCGCGTGCTTTCTGCGCGAGCCGCGCGATCAATTCCTCGACCTTCTTGCCGACGATCATCATCATGTCGGCGAATTCGTCGATGAAAACGACGATGAATGGCAAGGTATCGAGCGGCTGTGGCGCTTCGTCCGGGATGCCCGATGCCTTGAACAGCGGATCCATGATCGGCTGGCCGGCGTCGGCGGCGTCCTTCACCTTCTTGTTGAAGCCCGCGAGGTTGCGCACGCCGACCGCGCTCATCAGCTTGTAGCGGCGCTCCATCTCGCCGACGCACCAACGCAAGCCGTTGGCGGCCTCCTTCATGTCGGTGACGACGGGCGCCAGCAGGTGCGGGATGCCCTGATAGACGCTGAGTTCCAGCATCTTCGGGTCGATCATCAGCATGCGCACGTCCTTGGCGCTGGCCTTGAACAGCAGCGACAGCACCATCGCGTTGACTGCGACCGACTTGCCGGAACCGGTGGTGCCCGCGACCAACAGGTGCGGCATGCGCGCAAGGTCGGCCACCGTCGGGCGGCCGGCGATGTCCTTTCCGAGCGCAAGCGTGAGCGGACTCGGCGACTTGTCGTATTCACGCGAACGCAACAGTTCCGAGAGATAGATCATCTCGCGACTGGTATTGGGGATTTCGAGCCCGATCACCGACTTGCCGGGAATCACGTCGACCACGCGTACCGACTTCACTGACAGTCCGCGCGCGATGTCCTTGTCGAGCGAACTGATCTGGCTGACCTTCACCCCCGGCGCCGGCTCGATCTCGAAGCGCGTGATGACCGGGCCAGGATAGGCCCCGACGACCTGGGCATCAATGCGGAAATCCTTGAGCTTGTATTCGATCTGGCGCGACAGGACTTCCAGCGTTTCCTCGTCATAGCCCTTGGCCTGCGGCTTGGGATCGTCGAGCAGGGCCAGTGGTGGCAGGGCGCCAGGGTCGCCACCGACGAACAGCGGAATCTGCTGGTCGCGCTTGGCGCGCTCCGATTTCTCGATGACGGGTGCCGCAGGGGGTTCGATCTTCACCTTCTCGCGCTTGGCGCGCAGCTCGGTATCGACCTTGCGGGCCTCGACGCGCTCCTCGCGCATCTGCCGCGCTTCCTGCCATTCGCTGGCCTGTTGCTGGCCGCGACGGAACAACCCCGGCAGCGCCATCACCCAGCCACCGATGCGCTCCATCAGCCAGAACCACGAAAAACGCGTCGCCAGTGTGATCGAGATCAGCAGCAAGGCGATCATGAACAGCACGCCCCCGGCCTGGCCGACGGTATGGCGTAGCGAATCGCCGACCAGGCGGCCGAGGATGCCCCCCGCACCTGCCGAGAAATTCTCGACGCTGCCGATGCGCAATTGCAGCAGGCCCACTGCTGCGATCAGGAAAGCAAACAGGGCGATCAGGCGCAGTGCCGGAGTGATTTCAGCCTCCTGCTCGCTAGCCTCGCCATCGACCGGGCGAAACAGGGTGATCCACACCACGGCACCGAGCAGGACCGGCACCAGCCAGGCGACATAGCCAAACAGATAGATCAGCACGTCGGCCAGCCACGCACCGACCTTGCCTCCGACGTTGTGCAGCGGCACGGTGACACCGGCGCTCCCCGACCAGCCCGGATCCTGCGGCGAATAGGTAAACAGGCAGGCGAACAGATAGACCAGGATCGGTGCGACGGCGATCAACACGACATCGCGGATCAACCGCCTGCGCTGCGGACTCATCGGTGGCCGCGGCTCGGCCGTCACACGACCGCGCTCAGTCCCGGAATCGGTTTTGGCACGGGTGCGGCGGTTGGGTCGAGTGGCTGCCAAGGTGGATTCCGGATTTGGGGGATGCTGGCCAAGGGGTTGATGGAACGGGCATCTGCCCGCATCTGAATGGAACAGGCGCTTACACTAGCCGCCTGCCCCACACCATTCGGTTCAAGTATAACGATCATGTCGATGTCTTCCGCCAAGCATTGCCGCCTGCTCATCCTCGGTTCCGGCCCCGCCGGCTGGACCGCCGCCGTGTACGCGGCTCGCGCCAACCTCAAGCCCGTCGTGGTGACCGGCATGGCGATCGGCGGCCAGCTGATGACCACCACCGAAGTCGACAACTGGCCGGGCGATGCCCACGGCCTGATGGGACCGGCGCTGATGGAGCGCATGCAGGCACATGCCGAACGCTTCGAGACCGAAGTGGTGATCGACCAGATCCACAGCGTCGACCTGTCGAAGCGCCCATTCCGACTGGTCGGCGATGCCGGCGAATACACCGCCGACGCGCTGATCATCGCCACCGGCGCCACCGCGAAGTATCTCGGCCTGCCCAGCGAAGACGAATTCAAGGGCCGCGGCGTCTCCGCCTGTGCCACCTGCGACGGCTTCTTCTACAAGGGAAAGGATGTCGCGGTGATCGGCGGCGGCAATACCGCAGTCGAGGAAGCGCTGTATCTCGCCAACCTCTGCAACAAGGTCTATCTGGTGCACCGTCGCGACACCCTGCGTGCCGAGAAGATCATGCAGGACAAGTTGTTCGCCAAGATCGAGGCCGGCAAGATCGTGCCGATCTGGCATCACGCGGTGGATGAAGTGCTGGGCGACGACATGGGCGTCACCGGCCTGCGCCTGAAATCGATACAGACCGGGCAAACCCAAGACATCAACGTGCATGGCATGTTCGTGGCAATCGGCCATCACCCCAACACCCAGATCTTCGACGGCCAGCTGGCGATGTCGAACGGCTATCTCGAGATCAAGTCGGGACTGGAGGGCGGCGCGACGATGACATCGACGCCGGGCGTGTTCGCCGCCGGCGACGTCGCCGACCAGCACTATCGCCAGGCGATCACTTCGGCCGGGTTCGGCTGCATGGCCGCACTGGACGCCGAGCGCTGGCTGGAGTCGAACGGCTGACGAACGATCGCGCCCGCCGCCTCGCCCGCATGAAGGCCATCGCCCTGGCCTTCCTTCTCGGTGCGATCGCATTGCTGGTGGCCGCGCAACATTTCGGACGGCACGGCCTCTGGGGCTGGGTCGGCGCATTCGCCGAAGCCGCGACCGTCGGTGCCTTGGCCGACTGGTTCGCAGTGGTCGCCCTGTTCCGCCATCCTCTGGGGGTGCCGATCCCGCACACCGCGATCATCCCGCGCAACAAGACGCGCATCGCCGACGCGCTGGCACGTTTCGTCGCCGACAACTTCCTCGCCCCCGAGCAAATCCTGAAACGGGTGGACGAATGGAATCCGGCGCTGCGACTCGGTGAACTCCTCTCCACTCGCGAACGCCTTGAACAGCTGTCGCGGCAATTGCAGTCGTGGGCGCGGCAATCGCTGGATGCGCTGGATTCCCCCGCGTTCGAACGCGAACTGATGGCAATGGCCAGCCGCCAACTGCAGCACTGGGACGCGGCAGGCACGGCATCGCAGCTGATGCGCATCCTCACCCGCGGCGGCCACCACCAGAAGGTGCTGAACGCCGGCCTGGCGCAGGTCGCCGAGTGGATGGGCCAACCGGGCGTGCGTGATTTCATCACCGAAAAACTGATCGTGATGGCACGCCGGGAATTCCCCAAGCTCACCTGGCTCGCCGACAAGCTCGATTACACCGAAGACCTCGCCGTTTCGCTGTCGACCCGCCTCGCCAATGCCATCATCGAGGAAGTGCAGGACGTGCTGAACACGCCCGATCATCCGCTGCGACAGCGCTACGGCGCGGAAGCCCTGCGCCTGATCGATGCACTGGAAGACGATCCCGAATTGCAGCAGCGGATTGCCGCGTTCAAGCAAAAGCTGATCGACAGCCCCGAGCTGCAGGCGTACGTTCGCGGACTGTGGCGACAGTTGCGTGAATGGCTGCGCGCCGATCTCGCCCGGGACGATTCCACCAGCATGCAACAGTTTCGCCACTATGCCGAACGTTTGGGTCAGCGCCTGCGCAACGACCCGGTGTGGCAGGCCACCGCGAACGAACAGCTGCGGATCGCCGCGGAACACATCGCCGCGCAACTGCGTGTCATCGCCCCGGCCTATATTCGCCAGACCGTGGCCGCGTGGGACACGCGCTTCCTGGTCGACGAAATCGAACGCAGCGTCGGCCGCGACCTGCAATATATTCGTCTCAACGGCACGGTGATCGGCGGGCTCGCCGGCCTGCTGCTCCATGCACTGTTCCAACTCCCCCTGTTGCATTGAATCGAGAACGCCATGCTGACTCTGCACATCGCCAACAAGAACTATTCGTCGTGGTCGCTGCGGCCTTGGGTGTTGTTGAAAATGCTCGACATCCCCTTCGAGGAACGCATGCATCCCTTCGGCGAACTCTTTTCGTTTTCACCGACCCGTCGCGTCCCCTGCCTCAACGATGGCGACATCACCGTCTGGGACTCACTGGCGATCACCGAATACCTCGCAGAGCACCATTCCGAAGTATGGCCGCGCGACGTCATCGCCCGCGCCTGGGCGCGTTCAGCCGCGGCGGAAATGCATTCGGGGTTCGCTGAACTGCGCAACATCTGTTCGATGAGCTGTGGCCAACGCGTCGTCCTCAACACGATCTCGCCGGCACTCGCCGATGACATCGCCCGCCTCGATGCCCTGTGGAACGAAGGCCTGTGGCGCTTCGGCGGCCCCTTCCTGGCTGGCAAGGAGTTCACTGCCGTGGATGCCTTCTTCGCACCGGTCGCGTTCCGCATCCAGACCTATGGCTTGAAGCTTGGCGACGCCGGGGCTGCCTATGCGCAACGCCTGCGCGAACTGCCGGCCATGCGCGACTGGTACGCCGCCGCGCTTGCGGAACCTTGGCGCGAAGAGGCTCACGAATCCAGCATCTCCGCCCATGGACGCGTCACCGCCGACCTGCGCACGCCCACCGCCTGAGCGGAGCAATGCCCGCACTGCAGGCCCGCATCCTCGCGTCGCTCGACGCCATCCCCGCCGAGCAATGGGACGCGCTGCACGCCACGGACCATCCATTCGTTCGCCACGCCTTCCTGTCGGCGCTCGAACACACCGGCTGCCTGCGCGCTGACTGGGGCTGGGTCGCGCATCACCTGACACTGTGGGACGCAGAATCGCTGGTCGCCGCCGCACCGATGTACCTGAAGTCGAATTCGCATGGCGAGTTCGTGTTCGATTTTGCCTGGGCCCACGCCTATGCCCAGCACGGCCTCGAGTACTACCCGAAGTGGTTGTGCGGCGCGCCTTACTCGCCAGTCACCGGACCTCGCCTGCTGGCACCGACGCCAGAGCTTCGCCAAGCCCTTGTCGTCGCCATGACCCAGCTGTGCAGCGCACAAGCGTTGTCGTCGATACACGTCAATTTCCATCGCGAAGACGAAGATCCCACGTTCGCTGAAGACTGGCTGCTGCGCGAGGACATCCAGTACCACTGGCATCACCGCGACGGCTGGAAAACGTTCGACGACCACCTTGCCGCGATGGATGCCAAGCATCGCAAGAACATCCGCCAGGAGCGCGCCAAGGTCGAGCGTGCCGGGGTGACGTTCCGGATCGTGCACGGTGATGAGGCCAGCGACGCCGACATCCAGGCGATCCACGGCTTCTATCTGCAGACCTTCGCCGAATACGGCAACTCGCCGGCACTGACGCTGGAATTCCTTCGCGAAATTGCCCGAACGATGCCACGGCAACTGGTGCTGTTCATCGCCGAACTTGATGGCGAAGCCATCGCCGGCACGCTTTGCCTGCGCAGCAACGACACCCTCTACGGCCGCTACTGGGGCAGCCATGTGCAACTGCCGGGGCTGCATTTCGAGACCTGCTACTCCCAGGGCATCGACTACTGCTTGCGCCATGGCCTGATGCGTTTCGAACCCGGCGCCCAAGGCGAACACAAGATCGCACGGGGCTTCCTGCCAACGCTCGTGCGCAGCCGCCACTGGATCGCCGACCCACGCTTTCGCGGCGCACTTGGCGATTGGTGTGCCGCTGAGCGCCGCGACGTCCACCGTCATGCCGCGCAATTGCATCGGCATTCGCCATTTCGCGGTGGCAATGACGGTGTGCAGACATGATTCCCGTCCTGCCCGCCAATCCGGATGCGCCCTTCCCACCAGTGGAATGCGCCCTGCGCGAACCGGACGGCCTGCTCTGCGCCGGCGGCGATCTCTCCCCGCACCGCCTGCTCAACGCCTACCACCACGGCATCTTCCCGTGGTTCAACCCGGGCGAACCGATCCTGTGGTGGTCGCCCGATCCGCGCATGGTGTTCCGCACGGACGCAGTCGTGTTGTCGTCGAAGTTCCGGCGCGGACTGCGCCAAAGCACTTGGTCCCTGCGTGCGGACACCGCATTCGCCGAAGTCGTGCACGCCTGCGCGACATCACCGCGCCCGGGTCAGCACGGGACGTGGATTGGCACCGACATGATGGCCGCTTACATGGAGCTGCATCGCCTGGGCCATGCCCATTCGATCGAAGTGTTCGATGGCGAGCGACTGGTCGGCGGCATCTATGGCGTCGCCATCGGCCGGATGTTCTACGGCGAATCGATGTTCTCGGGCGCGTCCGGGGGTTCCAAGATCGCGCTGGCCGCGCTGGCCCGGCTCCTGCTTGGTCGCGGCTGGCCGCTGATCGACGCCCAGGTCGAGAGTCCACACCTGCGCACGCTCGGGGCCGAATTGGTGCCGCGGCCCGTGTTCGCCCAGCGGATTGCGGCACTGGTGGACTTGCCGGGAATCGTCGGTCCGTGGACCGCCGACCTGCCCGACCTGCCTGTCTCCGGGCTGCTCGCCTAGGCCGATTCCGGCCCGGGGCTGGCCGCTTTTTGCGCCGATCCCGTTGGCATGCGACAATTCCCCTCTTTCGGGCGCCGTACCGGCTGCCCACCTACTTGAGTATTTATGGCGAAAGACGACGTCATCGAGTTCGAAGGCACGATTTCCGAGACCCTGCCGAACACCATGTTCCGGGTCAAACTGGAGAACGGGCACGAAATCATCGCGCACATTTCCGGACGCATGCGCAAGAACTACATCCGCATCCTGACCGGCGACCGCGTCAAGGTCGAGATGACGCCCTACGACCTGACCAAGGGCCGCATCACGTATCGCCACCGCTAAGTCGGGCGACACGCAAAGAAAAAGCGACCGGAAGGTCGCTTTTTCGTTTCGGATCCAATGAATCGTTTCTCGCAGCGGCCGCGTACGGGCCACGCCTTCCGCGACACGCCGCAAGTACGTCCATGTGGGCTCGTACTCGGCATCCATGCCTCGTACGGTCGCGTCAGGCAAACCCGCACGCGACCTCCTCAGCATCACCGCTCCTCAATCACACCACCGGTGCGGTTTCTTCCTTCGGCGGTGCCGGACTGGCGGCTTCGACATTCAGCACCAAGCCGTCGTCGTTGGCGTCGAGCCCGACATGGCCGCCTTCCACCAGCTTGCCGAACAACAGTTCGTCGGCGAGCGGGCGCTTGACCTTGTCCTGGATCAGGCGCGCCATCGGACGCGCGCCCATCAACGGATCGAAGCCGTTCTGCGCCAGCCATTCGCGTGCCTTTTGCGTGGCGGACAGGGTGACGTGCTTGTCCTGAAGCTGCGCTTCCAGCTCGATCAGGAACTTGTCGACCACGCGCAGGATGTGATCGCTACCGAGCGCCTGGAACTGCACGATCGCGTCGAGGCGATTGCGGAATTCCGGACTGAAGCCCTTGCGGATCACTTCCAGCGCATCCGTGCTGTGGTCCTGCTTGGTGAACCCGATGCTGCGGCGTGCAGCCTGCGCAGCGCCGGCATTGGTGGTCATCACCAGGATCACATTGTGGAAGTTGGCTTCGCGGCCGTTGGTGTCGGTCAGCACGCCGCGGTCCATCACCTGCAACAGGATGTTGAAGATGTCGGGGTGCGCCTTCTCGACTTCGTCGAGCAGCAGGACGCAATGTGGCGTCTTGACGATTTTCTCGGTCAACAAGCCGCCCTGGTCAAAGCCGACATAGCCCGGAGGCGCGCCGATCAGGCGACTGATCGAATGCGGTTCCATGTATTCGCTCATGTCGAAGCGCACCAGTTCGATGCCGAGCTGCATCGCCAGCTGCTTGGTCACCTCGGTCTTGCCGACGCCGGTGGGACCGGCGAACAGGAAGCTGCCGATCGGCTTGTCGGGATTGCCGAGGCCGGAACGCGCGAGCTTGATCGCCGACGCCAGCGTCCCGATCGCCGGATCCTGGCCGAAGATCACCATCTTCAGGTTGCGCTCGAGTTGCTGCAGGGTGTCCTTGTCGTTGGTGTTGACTTGCTTGGGCGGAATGCGGGCCATCTTGGCGACGATGGTCTCGATCTCCTCGACATCGATCACCGACTTGCGCAGCGCCTCGGCGATGATGCGCTGGCGGGCGCCGGCTTCGTCGATCACGTCGATCGCCTTGTCGGGCAGCAGGCGGTCGTTGATGTGCTTCACCGACAGATCGACCGCGGCCTGGATCGCATCATCGGCATAGCTCACGCCATGGTGCGCCTCGTACTTCGGCTTCAGGCCCTTGAGGATCTCCACCGCCTCGTGCACGGTCGGCTCGACGATGTCGATCTTCTGGAAACGGCGGGCGAGCGCACGATCCTTCTCGAACACGCCACGGTATTCCTGGAAGGTGGTCGAACCGATGCAGCGCAATTCGCCCGACGACAGCGCCGGCTTGATCAGGTTGCTGGCATCCATCGTGCCACCCGATGCCGAACCGGCGCCGATGATGGTGTGGATCTCGTCGATGAACAGCACCGCGTTCGGGATCTTCTTGAGCGCGGCCAGCACGGCCTTCAGGCGCTTTTCGAAATCGCCGCGATATTTGGTCCCGGCGACCAGACTGCCGAGGTCGAGCGAGAAGATCGTGGCGTCCTTCAGCACTTCCGGCACGTCGCCTTCGACGATGCGCTTGGCAAGACCTTCGGCGATCGCGGTCTTGCCGACACCGGCCTCGCCGACGTAGAGCGGATTGTTCTTGCGGCGGCGGCACAGCACCTGGATGGTGCGCTCGATTTCGTCAGCACGGCCGACCAGCGGATCGATCTTGCCTTCTTTCGCCGAGGCGTTGAGGTTGGTCGCGAACTCGGCCAGCGGGTCGCCGCCACCGGCGCTGCCGCCCTCCTCACCCTCGCCTTCCTCGCCGGAACGCGCGCCGTCGGACGCCGCCTGCTCCTCGCCGTGCTTGGACAGGCCGTGGGAAATGAAATTGACCGCGTCGAGGCGGGTCACGTCCTGCTGGTTGAGCAGATAGACCGCGTGCGAATCCTTCTCGCCGAAGATCGCCACCAGCACGTTGGCACCGGTGACTTCGGCCTTGCCGGAACTCTGGACATGGTAGACGGCGCGTTGCAGCACGCGCTGGAAGCCCAGCGTCGGCTGGGTATCGCGGCCGTCGTCTTCCGGCAGCACCGCGACCGAGGCTTCAATGGCGTGCTGCAGGTCGGCCTTCAGGCGCGGGATGTCGGCACGGCAGGCGGTCAGGACTTCGCGCGCGGCGGGATTGTCGGCCAGCTCCAGCAACAGGTGTTCCACGGTCATGAATTCGTGGCGCTGCTCGCGGGCGTGCTTGTAGCACTGGCCGATGGTGGTCTCGAGGTCTTTGGAAAACATGGCGCTTTCCCCAAATGATGGTCTGGGACCGGTATGGGGACGAAGCTACGCCTTTTCCACCCGGCACAACAAGGGATGTTGTTCCACTCTGGCGTATTCGTTCACCTGCCCGGCCTTGGACTCGGCGACATCGCGGGTATAGATCCCGCATACGGCCTGGCCGCGGGTGTGGACGTGGAGCATGATCTGGGTCGCCTTCTCCAGATCCATGGCGAAAAAGCGCGTCAGCACCTCCACCACGAAGTCCATCGGGGTGAAGTCGTCGTTCAGCATCAGCACCGCGTAGCGTGAAGGTGGCTGCGTTTCCGGCCGCGCAACCTCGGCCACGGTACCGCGCTCTTGGGCGGTGTCGCGTTCCTGGCTCATGTGAGGGATTATATCGACATGAGCTATCGCGAAGGCCGCTTCTGGCAACCCGACGTCACCGTCGCCACCGTTGTGGTGCGCGATGGCCGCCTGTTGATGGTCGAGGAGCATGCAGGCGGCCGCGTGGTGATCAACCAGCCCGCCGGCCATCTCGAACCCGACGAAACCCTGCAGGCGGCCGCCCTGCGCGAGACGCTGGAGGAAACCGGCTGGCATGTCCGCCTGACCGCCTTCATCGGCGCCTACCAATGGACCGCGCCGCCGGCACCGGAAGGGTCTGGCCGCCACTACCTGCGCTTCGCCTTCGCCGCTGAGCCGGTGGCACACGATGCCGCCCGCGCGCTCGACGACGGCATCATCGCCGCGCATTGGTGGACGCCGGCGGAACTGGAAGCGCGTGTCGCCGACCATCGCAGCCCGATGGTGTGGCGCGTCGCCCACGATTTCCTGTCCGGCCGCCGCTATCCGCTCGACATGGCCGCACAGTTGAAGTGAGTGCGGCAAGGATCATCGTCGGATTGTCCGGGGGCGTCGATTCCTCGGTGGCGGCATTGCGCCTGCGTGACGCCGGCAAATCGATCGCCGGACTGTTCATGCAGAACTGGGCCGATGACGGCAGCGGCGAATGCCGCGCCGAAGACGATCGTCGCGACGCGGTGGCGGTGGCGGGTCGGCTCGGCATCCCGATCCATTTCCGCGATTTCTCCCGCGAGTACTGGGACGGGGTGTTCCGTCATTTCCTCGACGAATACGCCGCCGGCCGCACGCCCAACCCGGACGTGCTGTGCAATCGCGAAGTGAAATTCAAGCACTTCCTTGATGCTGCCCGCGATCTGGGTGCCGAGCAGATCGCCACCGGCCACTACGCGCGCATCGACCCACGCGACGGCCGCTGGCGCCTGCTGCGCGCGATCGACGGCGACAAGGACCAGAGCTATTTCCTGCACCAGCTCGGCCAGGCGCAACTGGCTGCAACGCGTTTCCCGCTCGGCGAGTTGCACAAGCCCGATGTGCGGAAAATGGCCGCCGACGCGAAACTTCCGACCGCGGCGAAAAAGGATTCCACCGGCATCTGCTTCATCGGCGAGCGCGACTTCCGCACGTTCCTCTCGCAATACCTGCCGATGCAGGCCGGTGAGATCCGTACCCCCGACGGCAGCGTGCTGGGCCAACACCAGGGCGTGTTTTTCCACACCCTCGGCCAGCGTGGAGGCCTGCAACTGGGCGGCGTGCGTGGGCGCGATGCCGCGCCGTGGTACGTGGTCGGCAAGGACGTGGCCCGCAACATCCTCTACGTCGAACAGGGCCACGATTCGCCGTGGCTGCAATCGCACCGCTTGCGTTCGGAAACCATGCACTGGATTTCCGGCGAAACGCGCACCACATCGTTCCAATGCCTGGCGCAGACACGCTATCGCCAGCCGGCGGAAGCCTGCACCGTGATTCCGCGCCCCGACGGCAGCGTCGACGTGCAGTTTGCACGGCCACAACGCGCGGTCACGCCCGGGCAATCGCTGGTCCTTTACGATGGTGACGAATGCCTCGGCGGCGCCGTCATCTACGCAACCGATGCTCCACTCGAACCGACATTCCCCGCATGAGCCAAGCCCCAGTCCAGGATCGCATTCTCGCCCTTGCCGGCCTCGCCCAAGCCCTGGTGCAGGTGCGCCGTCTTGCCGAAAACGGCCAAGCCGATGCGCGCGCAATGGATGGCGTGTTGGCCAGCGTGTTCCAGCTCGATCCCGAAAGCACGGATGACGTCTTCGGCACTGTTGCCTCGATCCGCCCCGGCCTGTTGCGCCTGCGCGAACAGTTGCGCAAGGAAACACGCGATCCGCAATTCCCGAAACTGGTGATGGGCGTGCTCGCGCTCGAACGCAGCTACAGCCGCGATGGCGATACGCAGGACGCCTTGCGTCATGACATCTCGCAACTCGCAGCCCACAGTGCCGGACAGGAGCCGACGCAGCCGGCGGTCCTCAACGCCCTCGCCGACCTGTACGTGAAACACATCAGCCCGTTGTCGCCGAAGGTGATGGTGCAAGGCAATCCGCACTACCTCAACCAAGCAGGCGTGGTCGGCGAAATCCGTGCATTGCTGCTGGCAGCACTGCGTTCGGCGGTGCTGTGGCGCCAGCTCGGCGGGTCGTCACTGGATTTCTTGTTGCAGCGGAAGCGGATGGTGGAGAGTGTGGAGCAGTTGCTGCAGCGGAGTTGATTCAACAAAAAAACGCCCGGGAATCCCGGGCGTTTTTTTGACTCCTTGCGCGAGGATCAAGCTGCGACGGTGTCCGCCACGTCCTTGTACTCCTCGATCTGGTCGAAGTTCATGTAGCGGTAGATCTCGGCGCCCTTGCTGTTGATCACGCCGATGTCCGCCATGTACTCCTCGCGGGTCGGGATGCGACCAAGTCGCGAACAGATCGCCGCCAGTTCCGCCGAACCGAGATAGACGTTGGTGTTGCGACCGAGGCGGTTCGGGAAGTTGCGGGTGGAAGTCGAGAACACCGTCGCGCCTTCGCGCGCCTGCGCCTGGTTGCCCATGCACAGCGAGCAGCCCGGCATTTCCATGCGCGCGCCGGCAGTGCCGAAGGTGCCGTAGTGGCCTTCCTTGGTCAGCTCCGAGGCGTCCATTTTGGTCGGTGGCGCGACCCACAAACGCGTCGGGATGTCGCGCTTGCCTTCCAACAGCTTGGCGGCGGCACGGAAGTGGCCGATGTTGGTCATGCACGAGCCGATGAAGACTTCATCGATATGCGCACCGGCGACATCCGACAGCGTCTTCACGTCATCGGGATCGTTCGGGCAGGCGACGATCGGTTCGATGATCTCGTTGAGGTCGATGTCGATCACTGCGGCGTACTCGGCATCGGCATCGCCTTCCAGCAATTGCGGATTGGCCAGCCACGCTTCCATGGCCTTGATGCGGCGCGACAGCGAGCGCGCGTCGGCATAGCCTTCGGCGATCATCCACTTCAGCAGCGTGATGTTGCTGTTGAGGTATTCGATGATCGGTGCCTTGTCGAGCTTGACCGTGCAACCGGCGGCCGAACGCTCGGCGGAGGCATCGGACAGTTCGAACGCCTGCTCCACCTTCAACTGCGGCAGGCCTTCGATCTCGAGGATGCGACCGGAGAACACGTTCTTCTTGCCCTGCTTCGCCACCGTCAACAAGCCCTGCTTGATCGCGGCCAGCGGAATCGCGTTGACGAGATCGCGCAGGGTCACGCCCGGCTGCATCTCACCCTTGAAGCGCACCAATACCGATTCCGGCATGTCGAGCGGCATCACGCCGGTGGCCGCCGCGAACGCGACCAGACCCGAACCCGCCGGGAAGGAAATGCCGACCGGGAAGCGCGTGTGCGAATCGCCGCCGGTGCCGACGGTGTCGGGCAACAGCATGCGGTTGAGCCACGAGTGGATCACGCCATCGCCCGGGCGCAACGCGATGCCGCCACGGTTGCTGATGAAGGCCGGCAGGTCGTGGTGGGTCTTGACGTCGACCGGCTTGGGATAGGCAGCGGTGTGGCAGAACGACTGCATCACCAGGTCGGCGGAGAAGCCGAGGCAGGCAAGATCCTTCAGTTCGTCGCGCGTCATCGGGCCGGTGGTGTCCTGCGATCCCACGCTCGTCATCTTCGGTTCGCAATAGGTACCCGGACGAATGCCTTTGCCCTCCGGCAAACCGCAGGCGCGACCCACCATCTTCTGCGCCAGCGAATAGCCCTTGCCGGTGTCGGCCGGGTTGTGCGGCAGGCGAAACAGCGTCGAGGCCGGCAGGCCCAACGCTTCACGCGCCTTCGCGGTCAAACCGCGACCGACGATCAGCGGAATGCGGCCACCGGCGCGCACTTCATCCAGCAGCACATCGGACTTCAACGCGAATTCGGCGATCACCTTGCCGTCCTTCAGCGCCTTGCCTTCGTAGGGACGCAGTTCAATCACGTCGCCCATGTTCATCTGCGACACGTCGAGTTCGATCGGCAGCGCGCCGGCGTCTTCCATCGTGTTGTAGAAGATCGGCGCGATCTTCGAACCCAGGCAGACGCCGCCGAAGCGCTTGTTCGGGATGAACGGAATGTCTTCGCCGGTGAACCACAGCACCGAGTTGGTCGCGGACTTGCGCGAGGAACCGGTGCCGACCACGTCACCGACATAAGCGACGAGATGGCCCTTGTCCTTCAGCGATTCGATGAAGGCGATCGGACCGCGCTTGCCGTCTTCTTCCGGGGTGATGCCATCGCGGGCGTTCTTGAGCATCGCCAGGGCGTGCAGCGGGATGTCCGGACGCGTGGTGGCGTCGGGCGCCGGCGACAAGTCATCGGTATTGGTTTCGCCGGTCACCTTGAACACGGTGATGGTCATCGACTCCGGCACTTCCGGCTTGCTGGTGAACCATTCGGCATCCGCCCAGCTCTGCAGCACGGACTTGGCGTTTGCGTTGCCCTTCTCGGCCTTTTCCTGCACGTCGTGGAAGGCGTCGAACATCAGCAGCGTGTGCTTGAGCGCGTTGGCGGCGACGGTGCCGACTTCGGCGTCGTCGAGCAGTTCGATCAGCGGGTGGATGTTGTAGCCGCCGAGCATGGTGCCCAGCAGTTCGGTGGCACGCTGTCGCGAAATCAGCGCGTTCTTCTCGCTGCCGAAAGCGATCGCGGCGAGATATGAGGCCTTGACCTTGGCGGCGTCATCGACACCGGCCGGCACGCGATTGGTGATGAGATCAAGCAGGAATGCTTCTTCACCCACCGGAGGATTCTTCAACAGCTCGATGACATCGGCAGTCTGCTGCGCGGTCAGCGGAAGCGGCGGGATGCCGAGGGCGGCGCGTTCGGCGGCGTGCTGGCGATAGTCTTGCAACATGGTGGGCTCCGGTGGTTCAGTGAAAGTGGAAAGATTCATTCATTTGCCGGGACGATCAACTTCAGTCCCTTGAAATAGTCGCGATGGAAGGCGGTGTCGAAGGTCACCAGGCCATCGCATTGCATCAGCGCGTGCGCGCCGACCAGGAAATCGGCGATCGGGCGTTCTTCGCCATCGCGGCTGCGATGACGTCGCTGCATCTCGCCGGCACGCACTGCCGACTTGGATTCGACCGCGCTGAAATGCACGCCCATTTCCTCGAGTGCGGCCAGCGCGTCGGCGCCATTGCGCAAGGCCGAGCACAATTCCGCCAGCGAGGCATCGCACAGCACCACGCGTCCGTTGCCCAGGCACTGGCGCAGGCAGGCCTCGACCGCATCGGCACGCGGGCCATCGGTCAGCAGTTCGACCAGGACAGGCGTATCGACGGCGATCATTTCTTCATGCCCGACTCGCCGCTCTCATCGAGGGCGAACTTGCCGCGAACACGGGAAATGGCGTCATCGACATTCTTGCGCAGGACAATCCGGCTGCCGTCCAACTCGACCTTGAGGACGCTGCCCTTGGTCAGGCCCAAGGCATCCCGCACGGCCTTGGGCAGGGTGATCTGGCCCCGTTCGGCGACGATCGCTTCCATCCCGATATGCCCTCGCTTGGTATGTACGAATTATACGTACTTTGCGCGACATACTCAATCCGAGCCCGGCCCACCGAGGCTCAAGCGCTTGTCACAGATGCTGGCGGATAATGAATCCAGACCCTGTCCACGATCCCGGGATCGCGAGCAGGCGCCCAGCCTCCTTCCCCCTTCGGAGCATTCCCAATGGCCGATTCCTTCCACACCCGCGCCCAACTCGAGGTCAACGGGAAGTCCTACACCTATTCCAGCCTGCCGAAGCTGGGCGAGACGTTCGATCTCACCAAACTGCCCTACTCCATGAAGATCCTGCTGGAGAATCTGTTGCGCCACGAGGACGGCGGCCAGACGGTCGGGCGCGAGCACATCGAAGCGGTGGCGAAGTGGAACCCCAAGGCTGAACCGGACACCGAGATCGCGTTCATGCCGGCGCGCGTGGTGCTGCAGGACTTCACCGGCGTGCCCTGCGTGGTCGACCTCGCGGCGATGCGCGATGCGGTGACCAGGCTCGGCGGCAAGGCCGAACAGATCAATCCGCTGATTCCGTCGGAACTGGTGATCGACCACTCGGTGCAGGTCGACGTCTTCGGCCGTCCCGACGCGCTCGACATCAACGGCAAGATCGAATTCGAACGCAACCAGGAACGCTACAGCTTCCTGCGCTGGGGCCAGAAGGCCTTCCAGGACTTCAAGGTCGTGCCGCCGAACACCGGCATCGTCCATCAGGTGAATCTGGAAAACCTCGCCCGCGTGGTGATGGAACGCGAGATTGATGGCACGAGCTGGGCGTTCCCGGACACCGTGTTCGGCACCGACAGCCATACCACGATGATCAACGGCATCGGCGTGTTGGGCTGGGGCGTGGGCGGTATCGAAGCCGAGGCCGCGATGCTGGGCCAGCCGTCGTCGATGCTGATCCCGCAGGTGGTCGGCTTCAGGCTCACCGGCAAGCTGCCGGAAGGCACCACCGCTACCGACCTCGTGCTGACGGTGACGCAAATGCTGCGCAAGCTTGGCGTGGTCGGCAAGTTCGTCGAGTTCCATGGCGAAGGCCTGCAGCACCTGCCCTTGGCGGATCGCGCGACCATCGCCAACATGGCGCCGGAATATGGCGCGACCTGCGGCATCTTCCCGATCGACGCTGAATCACTGAACTACCTGCGCCTGTCTGGCCGCAGCGACGCACAGATTACGCTGGTCGAGGCCTACGCGAAGGCGCAGGGCCTGTGGCACGACGCCAACTCGCCACATGCGGAATATTCGGCGACGCTGGAACTCGACATGGGCGACGTCAAGCCGTCGCTGGCCGGTCCCAAGCGCCCGCAGGACCGTGTGTTGCTGTCCGAGATGAAGGACACCTTCAATGCCGTGCTGGGCCCGATGACCAGCAGCCGAGCCGCAGTGGGCTGCGCCATCAACAAGCTGGACAGTGAAGGTGGCGATCAGCTGATGGCCGATCGTCTCGCGGCCAAGCCGATTTCGAAGATTTCCCTGGAAGACGGCGAACACCAGTTGAGCGACGGGTCGGTCGTGATCGCTGCGATCACTTCCTGCACCAACACCTCGAATCCTGCAGTGATGCTCGGGGCCGGGCTGCTGGCACGCAATGCCGCGGCAAAGGGGCTGAAAGCTGCGCCGTGGGTCAAGACTTCGCTTGGCCCGGGTTCGCGCGTCGTCACCGATTACCTCGAAAAAGCCGGCGTGCTCGACGATCTCGAGAAGCTCGGCTTCTACGTGGTCGGCTATGGCTGCACCACCTGCATCGGCAATTCCGGCCCGCTCCCGCAGGCGGTCAGCAAAGGCATCGCCGAGAACGACCTGGTGGTGGCCTCGGTGCTGTCGGGCAATCGCAACTTCGAGGGTCGCGTCCATCCGGAAGTGAAGGCGAATTACCTGGCGTCGCCACCGCTGGTGGTGGCCTATGCCATCGCTGGCACCGTTGATATTGACCTCACCCGCGAAGCGCTGGGCAATGACACCAACGGCAATCCCGTCTACCTGCGCGACATCTGGCCGACCAACAAGGAAATCGGCGACATGATCGCCGCGACCGTTGGGCCAGAGATGTTCAAGCAGAGCTACATCGATGTCTTCAAGGGCGACACCCGCTGGAATCGCATCGAGTCGCCGGAAGGCGAGTCCTACCAATGGGATTCCACTTCGACCTACATCAAGAATCCGCCCTACTTCGACGGCATGACGATGCAAGTCGGGTCGATCGACGACATCCACGGCGCACGCGTGCTCGGCCTGTTCGGCGACTCCATCACCACCGACCACATCTCGCCGGCCGGCAACATCAAGAAGGACTCGCCGGCGGGCCGCTTCCTGCAGGAACGCGGCGTGCAACCGGCAGACTTCAACAGCTACGGTTCGCGTCGCGGCAACGACGACGTGATGGTGCGCGGCACCTTCGCCAACATTCGCATCAAGAACCTGATGCTGGGCGGCGAGGAAGGCGGCAATACCCTCTATTACGGCAAGGCCGGTGGTGCCGGCGAAAAACTCGCCATCTACGATGCCGCGATGAAATACAAGGCCGACGGCACGCCTTTGGTGGTGCTGGCCGGCAAGGAATACGGCACCGGCTCATCGCGTGACTGGGCAGCCAAGGGCACCATCCTTCTTGGCGTCAAGGCGGTGATCGCCGAGAGTTTCGAACGCATCCACCGCTCCAACCTGGTCGGCATGGGCGTGCTGCCGTTGTTGTTCAAGGATGGCGAGAACGCCGCGTCGCTCGGCCTCGACGGTTCGGAAACCTTCGACATCACCGGCCTGCAGGATGGCGCATCGAAGATCGCACGCGTCACCGCGACCAAGGCCGATGGCAGCACCCAGTCGTTCGAGGCCAAGGTCATGCTGCTGACGCCGAAGGAAGTCGACTACTTCCGCAATGGCGGGCTGCTGCAGTACGTGCTGCGCCAGCTGGCGTCGCGCAAAGCGGCTTGATGGTGGAGGTACAGGGAATCTGGTCAGCCGATGGATGGCGGATTCCCTGAAGCGACCGTTCCGCGCCATGGATGGCGCGGACGAGCCTACATGGATGTATTCACGGCGTGTCGCGGAAGGGAGCCGCCGTCTGTCGGCTGGCCGCAACGGAGCAGTTCTTCACAAGTCGATGCTTAGCTGCTGCAGTGCAGCACCCGTCACGCTTGCCGCACGTGCAGCCCGCGTGCTCCAATCGACGGACGATCCATACTCCACCGCAGTGTGCAAGGAACAACAGGAATGAGCGAAGTCGAACGCCCGTGGCTGGCCAATTATCCGAAGGGCGTTCCCGCCACCATCGATCCCGACTCCTACAGTTCCATCAATGAAGTATTGGAACGCGCGATCAGCAAGCACCGTGATCGCGATTCGTTCCATTGCATGGGCAAGACGATCACCTATGGCGAGTTCGATCGCCTCAGCGCGGACTTCGCTTCATTCCTGCTCAATACGCTGAAACTGTCCAAGGGCGACCGCGTCGCGGTGATGATGCCCAACTGCCTGCAGCAGCCGATCGCCACCTTCGGCATCCTGCGCGCCGGCTTGACGGTGGTGAACGTCAACCCGCTCTACACCGCGCGCGAACTCGAGCACCAGCTCAAGGATTCCGGCGCCGTCGCGATTGTCGTGGTCGACAACTTCGGCAAGACACTGCAGGAAGCCCTGCCCGAGACCGACGTCAAGCACGTCGTCACCACCGGCCTCGGCGACCTGCTCGGCGGTCTCAAGGGCATGCTGGTCAACTTCGTCGTCAAGAACGTCAAGAAGATGGTGCCCGCGTATTCGATCCCCGGCGCCATCCGCTATCGCGATGCACTGACCGTGGGTGCGAATGCACCGTTGCCGAAGGTCGAGGTCAAGAACACCGACATCGCCTTCCTGCAGTACACCGGCGGCACCACCGGCGTCGCCAAGGGCGCGATGCTCACCCATCGCAACCTGGTGTCGAACATGCTGCAGGCCAGCGCATGGATCTCGCCCAACGTCAGCGAGGATCGCCAGGAAACCATCATCACCGCGCTGCCGCTCTATCACATCTTCGCGTTGACGGCGAACGGCCTGGTGTTCATGGAACTGGGCGCGCGCAACATCCTGATCACCAATCCGCGCGACATGCCGGGTTTCGTGAAGGAACTGAAGAAGCACAAGTTCACGTCGTTCACCGGCGTCAACACGCTGTTCAACGGCCTGCTCAATACGCCCGGATTCGACCAGGTCGATTTCTCGAGCTTGCACCTGTCGCTCGGCGGCGGCATGGCGGTGCAACGCAGCGTCGCCGAACGCTGGAAGGCCGTCACCGGCTGCACGCTAGCGGAAGCCTACGGCCTGACCGAAACCTCGCCTGCGGCCTGCATCAACCCACTCGACCTGCCCGCCTACAACGGCTCGATCGGCCTGCCGATTCCGTCCACCGATGTCTGCATCAAGGATGACGATGGCAACATCCAGCCGATGGATGGAACAGCAGTCGGCGAGCTGTGCATCAAGGGGCCGCAGGTGATGGCCGGCTACTGGCAGCGTGCAGATGAAACGGCCAAGGTGATGGACGCCGATGGCTGGCTGCACACGGGTGACATGGCGCGAATCGAACCCAGCGGCTTTGTCTACATCGTCGACCGCAAGAAGGACATGATCCTGGTCTCCGGCTTCAACGTGTATCCGAACGAAGTCGAAGACGTGATCGCCTCGATGCCGGGCGTGGCGGAAGTGGCCGCGGTCGGCGTGCCCAGCGAGCATTCCGGCGAAGCGGTGAAGGTGGTGATCGTGAAGAAGGATCCGTCGCTCACCGCCGAGCAGGTGATCGCCTATGCGAAGGAAAACCTCACCGGCTACAAACGCCCGCACATCATCGAGTTCCGCACGGAACTTCCGAAGACCAACGTCGGCAAGATCCTGCGACGCGAATTGCGGGATAGCACGCCGAAGGCGTAAGCGCTCCCACGGTTCGCGGCTGGTTCCGCGTTCGAGCAATCCGCAGCGCTTACGCTTCCGGCCGCATGTACGGGAACAGCAGCACGTCGCGAATCGACGCCGAACCGGTGAGCAACATCACCAGGCGATCGATGCCGATGCCGAGGCCACCTGTCGGCGGCAAGCCGACCTCCAGCGCACGAATGTAATCGGCGTCGAAGTGCATGGCTTCATCGTCGCCGGCGTCCTTCGCGTCCACCTGGGCATGGAAACGCGCAGCCTGGTCTTCGGGATCGTTCAGTTCGGAGAAGCCGTTGGCAAGCTCCTTGCCGTTGACGAACAGCTCGAAACGATCGGTGATGCCCTTGTCGTTGTCGTTCTCGCGCGCCAGCGGCGACACTTCCACCGGATGCTGGGTGATGAAGGTCGGCTGCACCAGGGTGTGTTCCACCGTCTTCTCGAAGATTTCCAGCAACAACTTGCCCCAGCCGTAGCCGTCCTTGACCTGCACGCCGAGGCGCTTGGCGTGCGCGGCCATCGCGGCGCGATCGCGCAACTCTTCGCGCTTGATCTCGGGATTGTGTTCGAGTACAGAGTCTTCCATCGTCCAGCGACGGAACGTCGGGCCAACGTCGATCTGCGCGCCGTCCCATTCCAGCTGCGTGGTGCCGAGCACGTGCTGCGCGGTATCGCGGATCACCGACTCGGTGAGGTCCATGATTTCGGTGTAGGTGGCGTAGGCCTGGTACAGCTCGAGCATGGTGAACTCGGGGTTGTGCCGGGTCGACACGCCCTCGTTGCGGAAATTGCGGTTGATTTCGTAAACGCGATCGAAACCGCCGACCACCAGCCGCTTCAGGTACAGCTCGGGCGCAACGCGCAGGAACAGGTCGAGGTCGAGCGCGTTGTGATGGGTGATGAAAGGCTTGGCCGTGGCGCCACCGGGGATGATGTGCATCATCGGCGTTTCCACTTCCATGAAGCGACGCGGTTCCGCTTCCAGCCACTGGCGAATGAAGCCGATGATGCGCGAGCGCTTCTGGAAGGTGTCGCGCGCTTCCTGGGTCACGATCAGGTCGACGTAGCGCTGGCGGTAGCGTTGCTCGACATCGGCCATGCCGTGGTGCTTGTCGGGCAGCGGGCGCAGGCTCTTGGTGAGCAGGCGCAGCGTGTCGACCTTGACCGACAGCTCGCCGGTCTTGGTGCGCATCAGCACGCCTTCGGCACCGACGATGTCGCCCATGTCCCAGGTCTTGAACGCCTCATAGGCATCGCCCACGGTGCCGGCGTGGATGAACAGCTGGATGCGGCCGGTCATGTCCTGGATCTGGGCGAAGCTGACCTTGCCCTGCACGCGCTTGAGCACGATGCGACCGGCGACCTTCACCCGGCGCTGCGCTGCCTCGATGGATTCGGCGGGATGCAACTCTGCGTCTGCATATTCATGCTGCAGGTCGCCGGCAAAGCTGTCGATCTTGAAGTCGTTGGGGAACGCGATGCCCTGCCCGCGCAATGCCGTGAGTTTTTCGCGGCGTTCGGCGATCAGCTTGTTTTCGTCCTGGGGCTGGCTGGCGGTGTCGGTCATGGCGTCAATGGAATGCGGGTTGCTGCGGGAAGAAGATAGCGGAGATTGCCGTTCGCCGAGGCGGACGGCGTGACGATGTGCACATGACCAACGGCAGGTGACGATCCGATCGCGCCCCCTTAAGGTCGGTCACTGCGTCGCACCCATCATCGGAAACGGGGAGCCCATGTTCAGGAAAGCATTGGTCGGAATGGCGATCGTTGCCGGCATCTGCCTGATCTGGGGGGCCGGATACAGCGTCGGCAAGTATCTCGCCCAACAGGATCATGCCAAACCGGCGGTCGAGTCGCGCCGCGGCTGACCGCGGGACAATCCCGGCAACCATCAAACGGCATCAACGCGCTTGGACCCGGCGTCCAGGCCCGACTTCAGGCTTGCCTCGACGAATTCATCGAGATCGCCGTCGAGCACCTTCTGGGTGTCGCTGCGTTCGACGCCGGTGCGCAGATCCTTGATGCGCGACTGATCGAGCACGTAGTTGCGGATCTGGCTGCCCCAGCCGATGTCGGACTTGGTTGCTTCCAGCGCGTCCTTCTCGGCGTTGCGTTTTTGCATCTCCAGCTCGTACAGCTTGGCGGCGAGCATCTTCATCGCGGTGTCGCGGTTCTGGTGCTGGCTGCGCCCGGTCTGGCAGGCGACCACGGTATTGGTCGGGATGTGGGTGATGCGCACCGCCGACTCGGTCTTGTTGACGTGCTGGCCACCGGCGCCGGACGAGCGGTACACGTCGGTGCGAAGGTCGGCCGGATTGATGTCGACCTCGAAGCTGTCGTCCACTTCCGGCGACACGAAGACGCTGGTGAAACTGGTGTGTCGACGATTGTCGGAATCGAACGGCGACTTGCGCACCAGGCGATGCACGCCGATCTCGGTCTTGAGCCAGCCGTAGGCGTACTCGCCCTCGATGCGAACCGTGGCGGACTTGATGCCGGCGACATCGCCGCCGCTCACTTCCATCAGCTCGGTCTTCCAGCCCCGCGATTCCGCCCAGCGCAGGTACATGCGCAGCAGCATTTCCGCCCAGTCCTGGGCCTCGGTGCCACCGGCGCCGGCCTGGATGTCGACGAAGGCATTCGCCGAATCCATTTTGCCGGAGAACATGCGCTGGAATTCCAGCTGGTCGACGCCCTTCTCGTAGCGATCGAGATCGGTGACCACGGCCAGCGCCGTGTCCTCGTCGTCTTCCATTTCGGCAAGATCGAGCAATTCGCCCGCACCGCCAAGGCCGTCCTTCAGGTCGCGGATGCCATTGACGGTCTTGTCGAGCATCGAACGCTCGCGACCGAGGGCCTGCGCGCGTTCGGAATCGTTCCAGATGTCGGGGTTTTCGAGCTCGCGCTCGACTTCCTCCAGACGCTCACGCTTGGCGTCGTAGTCAAAGATACCCCCGGAGCGCATCGAGCCGACCACTGAGGTCGGCGATGCGGGCTCGGACTGGATTGAGCTCGATCATGGTGCGGCAAATCAATGCGGAAACAGCCGTCCATGATAACAGCCGGGGCTTGTCCGGGCTGTCGGCAATGAAATCATCCGCCGCCTGCCACTGTTGCGGCCGCTGTTTGGACTCAAATACCGGTCGGCTCGGTCACGGCTTCGCGATACAGCACCATCAGCTGCACCGCATCGCCGCCCTTCCAGTCATCCGGCGCCGGTCGATACAGCACCCGCAGGCGCGCCGGAAGCGGATCTTCCGTCCAGCCACTGAACTGGATCGCACGCCAGCGTCGGCCATCGCGGCCGAGTTCCAATGCAAGGTGGCGATCGCCGACGCGACGCGACCCGAGCACATCGAAAACATCGTCGAAGGCCGGCTCCGGATACGCCTGCCCCCAGCTTCCGCCATCGCGCAGGGCGATGGCGAGGCGATGATCGATGCCAGCTGCGGGTAGCGTGCCGTCGCTCCACAGCACGCGCTCCAGCACGTCTGCGTTGAGCTGTTCGGCGACGATGGTGGTGAAGGCCGTACGGAATTTCTGCCACTTCGATTCGTCGAGGCTAAGGCCCGCCGCCATCGCATGGCCGCCGAAGCGGTCGATCAGACCGGGGTGCAGGGTGTCGATACGGGCGATCACGTCGCGCATGTGGACGCCGGGAATCGATCGCGCAGAACCGCGCAGTGCCGACGATCCCGGCTCCGAGCGTGCGAACGTGAGCGCGGGACGATGGTGGCGTTCGACCAGCTTCGATGCGACCAGCCCGATCACGCCGGGATGCCAGTCAGGATCGAACAGGCACAGCGCGGCGACATCAGCGTCCACTTGCGGAACATGCACCAGCGCTTCGGCGACCATGCCGTCCTGCACCTCCCGGCGCGTTGCGTTGATCTCGTGGAGGATGCGGGCCAGGTCGCGCGCGTCGGCGGGGTCGTCGGTGGCGAGGCAGCGGATGCCCAACGCCATGTCATCGAGACGACCGGCGGCATTGATGCGCGGCCCGATCGAAAACGCGATATCCGTGGTGCCGAGACGCGATGCATCGCGACCCGCGACTTCGATCAACGCACGCAGGCCCGGACACCCCTGCCCGCTACGTAGGCGGCGCAATCCCGCCGCGACCAGCGCACGGTTGCAGGCATCAAGCGGCACGAGGTCGGCGACGGTGCCGACCGCGACCAGATCGAGCAACGATGACAGATCGACGCCATTGCCCCGGATGTCGTTCCGTGCACGCATCGTCGCCCGCAGCGCGGACAACACATAGAAGGCAACGCCGACGCCCGCCAGCGATTTACCCGGGAAGGGATCACCATGGCGATTGGGATCGACGATCGCGTTGGCGGCCGGCAAGGTTTCGCCGGGCAGATGGTGGTCGGTGACCACCACGTCCCAGCCACGCGCCCTCGCCTCGGCGATGCCGGCATGGCAGGCGATGCCGTGGTCGACCGTGACCACGAGGTCCGGTTGCAGCGCTGCCAGTTCGTCGACGAACCCCGGTGTCAGTCCATAGCCGTGGCGCATGCGGTCGGGCACCGCGAACGACACCCGCTTCGCGCCCAGCATCTTCAATCCACGCAGCATCACCGCACAGGCGGTAGCGCCATCGCAATCGAAGTCGCTGCTGATGACGATGTGGCGATCACCGTCCAGCGCATCGTGCAACAACGTCACAGCGTGATCGATGTCGAGCAACGAATCAGGCGACGGCAGGTCGGCGAGACGCGGCCATGCCTGCGCGGATGATCGGCTGCCACGTGCGGCATGCACGCGACGCAGGACTTCAGGGACATCGCTGGACCACTCGCCTTCCGGCAAGACTTCGGCACGGCGGCGGATGACGGGCTGTTCGTTCAACGCAATATCTGCACGGGACGGCGCAGGATTCGCCACTTGTGTTTTCGCTCAAGACGCCAGCGCAGGCCATCGGCGAAATCCAGCACCAGCAGTCGGAGTTTTCCCTGTCGCAATGCCTCGGCTGCCGGCGACAGCCAGTCGCTGACGATCGCTTCCGGCTTGACCACGCGATGGAGATCGAAGGCAGTGTCGTGGTCGGGCATGCTCCATGCCTGCGGCAATTCATCGCTGCCGCCACTCGCCTGCGCGAGGATGCGCACCGATGGATCGCGGCTCGCCAGCGTCCAGCCATCCACGCGTACTACCGACTGCGGTAGTACGCCGCCACCCCAGCACCACACGGCATTGACCGGTGGCAACCCGCGGCGGGCGCGCTGCTGGTTCATCGGATGATTGTGCAGGACGACTTGCACTTCCGATTCCAGCACGCGCCAGTGCCGATGCTGCGGCGTGGTATCGATATCGTCACCGAGATCCGTGCCGAGCGCTTCGGCAGGATCTCGGAATTCCGGCAACGGCGTGCCCGGCACCATGCGCAGGTACCAGCGATCCGGCGAAGTCGCGTCGAGCGCGAAACCGGCGTCGCCGAACAGGGGGCGCAACGCCGCGAGGAACGCATCCGCTTCCCCCTGCGACAACTGCAGGCCATCACCCCAGCCAAGCAGGCGTGCGCCATTGATGTCGGGGCGTACGTGCACCGGATCGACGCGCAACCAGGCAGACGCAGCGGCATCGCCACGGTCCTGCTGGCGTGACAACGCCGCCAGCGACCAGTGCGTCGGCGTCATCCGCACGAAGCGCCGCAATTGCGCGCGGCGGCCATCATCACCCGTGTCAATGCGATCGCCGCGACCGAGCGTGCGCGCCAGCGCCGCGTCGAGTTCCATCGACTCGAAGCGATCTCGTGCTGGCAGCAACAGGCAGGCCGCGACGGCCATGCGATCGATCCTCAAGCGACGTAGCGAACGTCGACGATTTCAAACTCGTGGATGCCGCCGGGCGCTTCGATGGTGATGACATCACCCGAATGCTTGCCGATCAGGGCACGCGCGATCGGCGAGGAAATCGCGATCAGGCCTTGCTTGATGTCGGCTTCGAGATCGCCAACGATCTGGTAGGTGCGTTCGTCGTCGTTGTCGGTCGACGCGAGGTCGACGGTCGCACCGAACACCACTTTGTCACCGACATTCAACGTGGCGACATCGATGATCTGCGCGTGCGACAGTTCGCCCTCGAGATGCATGATGCGCCCCTCGATGAACCCCTGCTGCTCGCGGGCGGCGTGGTATTCGGCGTTTTCCTTGAGGTCGCCATGGGCGCGCGCTTCCGCGATCGCCTGGATCACGGCGGGACGCTTGACGGACTTCAGTTCTTCCAGTTCGGCGCGCAGGCGTGCGGCGCCCTTGGAGGTCATGGGTGCGGACATTTCTCTATCTCAACCTTGTTGCAGTTCTTTGTGAAGTTCCTGCAGGGACCATACCGGTCCACTGTCGCGGAAGTCCAGTGAATGCAGCAGCGCCTTGGCCCCCGACACGGTGGTCGAGTAGGTCACGCGATGCTGCAGGGCTTCGCGGCGGATCGAGAAAGAGTCATTGATCGCCTGCTTGCCCTCGGTGGTATTGACGATATAGGTGATCTCGCCGTTCTTGATCAGATCGACCACGTGTGGGCGGCCTTCGGTCACCTTGTTCACCAGCGCGCACTCGATGCCCTGCTCCGCCAGCACCTTCTGGGTGCCGCGCGTCGCCACCAGCTCGAAACCGCGCTTCACCAGGTCCTTCGCCACCGCGACCACGCGCTGTTTGTCGGGATCGCGCACGGAGACGAAGGCCTTGCCCGGCTTCGGTGCACGGATGCTGGCGGCCTCCTCGGCACGCGCGAAGGCGCCACCGAAGCTGCGGCCGACGCCCATCACTTCGCCGGTGGAACGCATTTCCGGGCCGAGGATCGGGTCGACGCCCTGGAACTTGGCAAACGGGAACACTGCTTCCTTCACCGAGAAATACTCGGGGATGATTTCCTCGGTCGTGCCCTGCTCTGCCAGCGTCTTGCCGGCCATGCAGCGAGCGGCGACCTTGGCCAGCGGGCGGCCGATCGCCTTCGACACGAACGGCACCGTGCGCGACGCGCGCGGATTCACTTCCAGCAGGTAGATCAGGTGTTCGTCGCCATGTTGCTGGATCGCGAACTGGGTGTTCATCAGGCCGATCACGCCGAGCTTTCTTGCCAGCGCGACGACTTGTTCGCGCAAACGATCCTGCACCTCGCGCGACAGCGAATACGGCGGCAGCGAGCACGAGGAATCGCCGGAATGCACGCCAGCCTCCTCGATGTGCTCCATCACGCCGCCGATCAGCACGTTGCCGTCCTTGTCGGCGATCACGTCGATGTCGACTTCGACCGCGTTGTCGAGGAAGCGGTCGAGCAGCACCGGCGAATCGTTCGAGACCTTCACCGCTTCGCGCATGTAGCGTTCAAGGTCGGCGTCGGCGTGCACCACTTCCATGGCACGGCCGCCGAGCACGTAGCTCGGGCGCACCACCAGCGGATAGCCGATCTCGCGTGCCAGCACCAGGGCTTCCTCGGCACTGCGGGCGGTGCGGTTCGGCGGCTGCAGCAGATCGAGTTCGTTGACCAGTTTCTGGAAGCGCTCGCGATCTTCGGCGAGATCGATCGACTCCGGCGAGGTGCCGATGATCGGTGCGCCATTCGCTTCCAGTGCGCGCGCCAGCTTCAACGGCGTCTGGCCGCCGTACTGCACGATCACGCCCTTGGGCTTCTCGAGGTCGATGATCTCGAGCACGTCTTCCAGCGTCAGCGACTCGAAGTACAGGCGATCCGAAGTATCGTAATCGGTCGACACCGTCTCCGGATTGCAGTTGACCATGATGGTCTCGAAGCCGTCTTCGCGCAGCGCCAGTGCCGCGTGGACGCAGCAGTAGTCGAACTCGATGCCCTGGCCGATGCGGTTGGGGCCCCCGCCGAGCACGATGATCTTGTCGCGATCGCTCGGGTTGGCTTCGCACTCTTCCTCGTAGGTCGAGTACATGTAGGCCGTGGTCGTCGCGAATTCGGCGGCGCAGGAATCGACGCGCTTGTAGACCGGGCGGATGCCGAAGCCACGGCGCAGCGCGCGGATGGCGGCTTCGTCGGTCTTGCACAAGGCAGCGATGCGCGCATCGGAGAACCCCATGCGTTTCCACGCGCGCATCAGGATCGGGTTGATGCCGCCGAGACCGGTGCGGGCGATATCGTTTTCGCTGGCGATGATTTCCTCGATCTGGTCGAGGAACCACGGATCGACGCGCGACAGATCATGCACGTCTTCCACGCTCATGCCGGCGCGGAAGGCATCGGCAAGGTAGAACAGGCGTTCCGGACCCGCTTCTTTCACTTCGCGCTTGAGGGTGACGATGTCGTCTTCGCTGGCGAGATCGAGACCGGTGGGATCGAAGCCGTTCTTGCCGGTCTCGAGACCACGCAGCGCCTTCTGTACCGATTCCTGGAAAGTGCGGCCGATCGCCATCACCTCGCCCACGGATTTCATCTGCGTCGTCAGGCGCGAATCGGCAGCCGGGAACTTCTCGAAGGCGAAACGCGGGATCTTGGTGACGACGTAATCGATCGCCGGTTCGAAGCTGGCGGGCGTGAGTCCGCCGGTGATGTCGTTGCGCAATTCGTCCAGGGTGTAACCGACGGCGAGCTTGGCCGCGATCTTGGCGATCGGGAAGCCGGTCGCCTTCGAAGCCAGCGCCGACGAACGCGACACGCGCGGATTCATTTCGATGACGACGACGCGGCCGTTCTCGGCGTTGATGCCGAACTGCACGTTGGAGCCACCGGTATCGACGCCGATCTTGCGCAGCACCGCGATCGAGGCATCACGCAGGCGCTGGTATTCCTTGTCGGTGAGCGTCTGGGCCGGTGCGACGGTAATGCTGTCGCCGGTGTGGACGCCCATCGGATCGAGGTTTTCGATCGAACACACGATGATGCAGTTGTCCGCAGTATCGCGAACCACTTCCATCTCGAATTCCTTCCAGCCCAGCACCGATTCCTCGACCAGGATTTCGTGCACGGGCGACAGTTCGAGGCCGCGCTTGGCGATCTCCTCGAACTCTTCCTTGTTGTAGGCGATGCCGCCACCGGTGCCGCCCAGCGTGAAACTCGGGCGGATGATGGTCGGGTAGCCAACCTTGGTCTGGATTTCCAGCGCCTGCTCGAACGTCCGCGCGACTTGGGCCTTCGGGCATTCCAGCCCGATCTCTTCCATCGCCACGCGGAACAGCTCGCGGTCTTCGGCCATGCGGATGGCATCGCGCGAAGCGCCGATCAGTTCGACGTTGTAGCGCTCCAGCACGCCGTTGTCGGCGAGATCGAGCGCGCAGTTGAGCGCGGTCTGGCCACCCATCGTCGGCAGCAGCGCGTCGGGCTTTTCCTTGGCGATGATCTTCTCGAGCGACTTCCAGTTGATCGGCTCGATGTAGACGGCGTCGGCCATCTCCGGGTCGGTCATGATCGTCGCCGGATTCGAGTTGACCAGCACCACGCGATAGCCTTCCTCGCGCAGCGCCTTGCACGCCTGTGCGCCGGAGTAATCGAACTCGCAGGCCTGGCCGATCACGATCGGACCAGCGCCAATGATCATGATGGTCTTGATGTCAGTGCGCTTTGCCATCTCAGCGGGCCTCCATCAAGGCAATGAATCGATCAAACAGATAGGACATTTCATGCGGGCCGGGGGATGCTTCCGGATGTCCCTGGAAACTGAAAGCCGGTGCATCGGTCAGTGCGATGCCCTGGTTGGTGCCATCGAACAGCGAGCGATGGGTGACGCGCACGTTGGCCGGCACCGTGGATTCGTCGATGCAGAACCCGTGATTTTGCGAAGTGATGTAGACGCGACCGTTGTCGAGATCGATCACCGGATGGTTGGCGCCGTGATGGCCGTGCGGCATCTTCATCGTCTTCGCGCCGACGGCAAGACCGAGCAACTGGTGGCCGAGGCAGATGCCGTAGGTCGGAATCTTCTTCGCGACGAATTCACGGATCGCGGCGATCGCGTAATCGCAGGGCTCGGGATCGCCGGGGCCATTGGACAGGAACACGCCATCGGGCTGCATCGCCAGCACATCGGCGGCAGGGGTCTGCGCCGGCACCACGGTGATGTCGCAACCGCGATCGACCAGCATGCGCAGGATGTTGAGCTTGGCGCCGAAATCGTAGGCAACGACCTTGAAGCGCTTCGCCGGCTGCGCAAACTTGCCGGTGTCGAGATCGAGGCTGCCCTCGGCCCAGGCATGCGCCTTGTCGGTGGTGACGACTTTCGCGAGATCCATGCCCTTGAGGCCGGGAAACTTGCGCGCAACCTCGATCGCTTCCTCTTCGTCGATGCGGCCAGCCATCAGCGCGCCGTTCTGCACGCCCTTGTCGCGCAGGAGACGCGTGAGGCGACGGGTGTCGATATCGCTGATCGCGACGATCCCGCGTTCGCGCAGCCATTCCGGCAACGAGACCTGGCTGCGCCAGTTGCTGGGACGCCGCGGCACGTCGCGCACGATCAGGCCGGAGGCCCAGACCTTGGCGGCCTCGTCGTCGTCCGCGGTCATGCCGGTGTTGCCGATGTGCGGATAGGTCAGCGTGACCAGCTGGCGCGCGTAGGACGGGTCCGTCAGGACCTCCTGGTATCCGGTCATCGCGGTGTTGAACACCACTTCGCCGACGGAAATGCCGGGCGCGCCAACGGAAACCCCGTGGAAGACGCTGCCGTCTTCGAGGGCCAGGATTGCAGGTTCAGTCACGAGCTTCGCCTTGTTTCGGGTTGCAGAAAGCCGCCGAAGCGCGGAAATCCGGTTCGGAGGCTGGTGGGTCGGGCGAGTGGAAATGATAGGTGAACAGGCCTGCCCTGTCCACGTTTGGAACTGAAACTTGCGTTCAGGTCGGCCGATCAGCCGAGGGTATCGGCGACCTTGTAGCGGCCCGCCGGCCTGCCCTGCAGCCACGCCGCCGCGTGTACGGCGCCGCGCGCGAAGATATCGCGGTCGGTCGCGCGATGGACCAACTCGATGCGCTCGCCCTGCCCGGTGAACTGGACCAGATGCTCACCGACAATGTCACCCGCGCGCAGGCTGGCGTACTGCGGTTTGGCGCCGCCTGCTTCGGCGGCAGCACCGAGCGTGAGCGCCGTGCCCGAAGGGGCATCCTTCTTGTGGACGTGGTGCGATTCGACGATGTCGCAATCCCAGCCCGGCAGGCGCATCGCGGCGGTTCCCACCAACTGATGCAGCAACGCCACGCCGAGGCTGAAGTTGGATGCCCACACCAGCGGAATGCGCGTGGATGCAGCGTCCAGCGCAGCACGTTGCGCGTCATCGAGGCCGGTGGTGCCCGACACTAGGGCAGCCCCCCGCTTCATGCATTCGCCAAGGATGCCGTCGAAGGCCTCCGGCAGGCTGAAATCGATCGCAACATCAAAATCAGGGACGGCTGCGAGTTCGCTGGCCGCGAAATTCGGGACGCCATCGACAACGCGAAACTCCGGCGTCGAACGCGAGACGACGCCGACAATCGCGAAACGTGCATCTTCTGCAGCGATGCGCCGTACCGCACGACCCATGCGGCCGTTGGCTCCGTGGATCAACAGGCGTCGCGTCTGATTGCTCATGACACCATGCGATCCCAGAATCCCTTGACGCCATCCATGAAGGTGCTGTGCTTGGGCGAATGCTTGCGTGCGCCATCGCCGACGAAGGTCGCTTCGAACTTCTCCAGCAACTCGCGCTGTTCCGCGGTCAGGTTCACCGGCGTCTCGACCACGGCGCGGCAATAGAGATCGCCCTCGCTGCGGCTGCGCACCGACTTCACGCCCTTGCCGCGCAGGCGGAACACCTTGCCGGTCTGGGTTTCCGCGGGGATGCGGATCTCGGCATCGCCCTTCAACGTCGGCACCCGTACGGTATCGCCCAACGCGGCCTGGGTGATGCGGATCGGCACCTCGCAGTGGAGGTCGTCGCCATCGCGCTGGAAGATCGCATGTTCGCGGACGTGGATCTCGACGTAGAGATCCCCCGGCGGTGCGCCCGCGGGCCCCGCCTCGCCCTCGCCTGCCAAGCGGATGCGATCTCCGTTGTCGACACCGGCGGGCACCTTGACGTCGAGCGTACGTTCGCCATGGACGCGACCATTGCCGTGGCAGGCCAGGCACGGATTGACGATCACCTGGCCACGACCGTGGCATTCCGGACACGCCTGCTGCATCGAGAAGATGCCACGCTGCATGCGAACCTGGCCATGTCCCTGGCAGGTGCCGCAGGTTTCAAGCTTGCCGTCGGTAGAACCGCTGCCGTGGCATTTCTCGCACTCTTCCAGCATGGGCAGGGTGATGCGTTGGTCGACGCCGCTCACGGCATCTTCCAGATCGAGCTCCATCGCGTAGCCGATGTCGGCGCCGCGACGCGGGCCGCGCTGTGCACCACCACCGAAGATATTGCCGAAGATGTCGCCGAAGATGTCGCCGACGTCATGGAACTGCGGACCACCACCGCCACCGCCGCCCATGCCGTGCTCGAACGCGGCGTGGCCGTGTTGGTCGTAGGCGCGCCGGCGCTGCGGGTCGGACAGGACCTCGTAGGCTTCCTTGCATTCCTTGAACGCGGTTTCGGCTTGCTTGTCGCCGGGATTGCGGTCCGGGTGATGCTTCATCGCGCAACGACGATAGGCCTTTTTCAGCGTTTCGTCGTCGGCACCGCGTTCGACGCCAAGGGTTTCGTAGTAGTCGCGCTTGCTCATTCGTGCTGCTTCAGTTGTTTTTCGATCCGCAGATCAGGAATGAACCACAGGATCGCCACCATGGCATAGAGAATGCAGGACGCCACGGGAACGACAAAAGCCAATGCGATCCCCATGATGTAAAACAGCAGCGAAACCATTTCCTTCCACCTGCCTTGCTGCCCACCCAGTGCACGTCCAAGCGTGCCGTCGGGCCCGCCGTTGCACGCGATGAGGGTTTTGCCCAGCGGCAGCCAGGACGTTCCCGCCATCAACAGCACGACCCCGTACAGCGCGACCGGTAAAGGTGCCGGCACCGGCTCGGCTTCGTTGAGCCAGGAAGTGGCAAACGGGAACAGTGACAGCCAGAACAGGAAATGCAGGTTCGCCCACAGCACCCGTCCATTCACCTTTTGCGCTGCATGCAGCAGGTGGTGGTGGTTGTTCCAGTAGATGCCGACATACAGGAAACTCAGCACGTAACTGAGGAAGGCCGGGAGATTGGCCAACAGCGCCGGCAAGCTCGGTGCATGCGGTGTTTTCAATTCAAGCACCATGATCGTGATGATCACGGCGATCACCCCGTCACTGAATGCCTCGAGCCTTCCCTTCCCCATTCGAAATCTCCTGATGCTGCAACGGACGCTCCAAGTGGAAGCGTCCGTTCGGTGTGCCCTGATCAGTCGATGATCAGCCCTTGTGGCCGTCGTCCTTGACCTCGGTGAACTCGGCGTCGACGACGTCGTCACCACCTGCGGCATGCCCGCCCGCCTGTGCGCCCCCCATGTCGGGACCCGGTGCGTGCCCGGCGTTCGCGGCGGCGAACAGCGATTGCGCAACATCTTCCAGCGCCTTCGACTTGGCCTCGATCTGGCCCTTGTCGTCGCCCTTCATCGCCGATTCGACGTCGGCGATCGCGGCTTCGGCGCGACCGATGGCATCACCCGGCAGCTTGTCGCCGTGTTCCTTGATCGCGGAACGCGTCGCGTGCACCAGAGAATCGGCCTTGTTGCGGGCTTCGATCAGCTCGTGGAACTTCTTGTCCTCTTCGCGATTGGCTTCAGCGTCCTGGACCATGCGCTGGATCTCGTCCTCGGACAGGCCGGAACCCGCCTTGATCTCCACGCGCTGTTCCTTGCCGGTCTTCTTGTCCTTGGCGCTGACATGCAGGATGCCGTTGGCGTCGATATCGAAGCTGACCTCGATCTGCGGCATGCCGCGCTGTGCCGGCTCGATACCGCTGAGGTCGAAGCGCGCCAGCGACTTGTTGTAACGGGCCTGTTCGCGTTCGCCCTGCAGCACGTGGACGGTCACGGCAGACTGGTTGTCGTCGGCGGTCGAGAACGTCTGCGACGCCTTGGTCGGGATGGTGGTGTTCTTCTCGATGATCTTGGTCATCACGCCGCCCAGCGTCTCGATGCCGAGGCTCAGCGGAGTGACGTCGAGCAGCAGCACGTCCTTGACGTCGCCGGCCAGCACGCCGCCCTGGATCGCGGCACCGATGGCGACCGCTTCGTCCGGGTTGACGTCCTTGCGCGGTTCCTTGCCGAAGAACTCGGCCACGGCCTGCTGCACCTTCGGCATGCGGGTCTGGCCACCGACCAGGATCACGTCGCCGATGTCGCTGGCCTTGAGGCCGGCGTCATTGAGGGCGATGCGGCAGGGTTCGATGGTCTTCTTGACCAGGTCATCGACCAGGGCTTCGAGCTTTGCGCGGGTCAGCTTGATGTTCAGGTGCTTCGGACCCGAGGCATCGGCGGTGACGTACGGCAGGTTGACATCGGTCTGTTGCGCCGTCGACAGTTCGATCTTGGCGCGTTCGGCGGCGTCCTTCAGGCGCTGCAGGGCCAGCGGATCCTTGCGCAGGTCGATGCCGTCGGACTTCTGGAATTCCTCGACGAGGTAGTCGATGACGCGCTTGTCGAAGTCTTCGCCGCCGAGGAAGGTGTCGCCGTTGGTGGCCAGCACTTCGAACTGCTTCTCGCCGTCGACATTCGCGATCTCGATGATCGAGACGTCGAAGGTGCCGCCGCCGAGGTCGTACACGGCGATCTTGCGATCGCGGTTGTCGCTCTTGTCGAGGCCGTAGGCCAGCGCGGCCGCGGTCGGCTCATTGATGATGCGCTTGACGTCGAGGCCGGCGATGCGGCCGGCGTCCTTGGTCGCCTGGCGCTGGCTGTCGTTGAAGTAGGCCGGGACGGTGATCACCGCTTCGGTGATCGTCTCGCCGAGGAAGGCTTCGGCGGTCTTCTTCATCTTCTCCAGCACCTTGGCCGAGACTTCCTGCGGAGCCATGGTCTTGCCGTCGGCCAACGCCACCCAGGCGTCACCGTTGCTGTGCTCGACGATCGCGTACGGCACCAGGTCGAGGTCCTTCTTGACCTCGGCGTCGGTGAACTTGCGGCCGATCAGGCGCTTCACCGCGAAGAAGGTGTTCTTGGGATTGGTCACCGCCTGGCGCTTGGCGGCGGCGCCGACCAGGACTTCGCCGTCCTTGGTCCAGGCGACGATGGAGGGCGTGGTGCGGTCGCCTTCGCTGTTCTCGATGACGCGGGCCTTGCCGCCTTCCATGATGGCGACGCAGGAGTTGGTGGTGCCGAGGTCGATGCCGATGATCTTTGCCATGGTCGTTGTCTCTTTCGATTCGAATATTTGGGACGGACGCGCCGTCGATACGTGTTAGATAGGGCCTGCCCCGATCCTTTCAAGTGGGATTCGGGACAATCGTTGACGGAGGCTCAGTCGTGCGGGGCGACCACGACCATCGCCGGCCGCAGCAGGCGGTCGTTGAGCAGGTAGCCCTTCTGGAACACCAGGACGATGCTGCCCGGAGCGATCCCCGGCGCCGGCTGCTGGCTCACCGCGTTGTGGTGTTCGGGGTTGAAGGCGTCACCCGGCTTGGGCGCGACCTCCGACAGGCCGTTGCGCTCGGCGACGGAATGCAGCTGCTTGAGGGTGAGTTCAAGCCCGGCGCGCAACGGATCGTCAATGGCTGCGGCAGCCAATCCGGCTTCCATGCTGTCGAACACCGGCAGCAGGTCGGCCAGCAGCTTCTCGTTGGCGAAGCGGCGGGCGTTGTCGATGTCGCGGGCCATGCGCTTGCGCTGGTTCTCGAGATCGGCGCGCTCGATCAGCGATTGCGCGCGGAGTTGCTCCAGTTCGCCGTTCAGGGCCTCGATGCGGTCCTCCGGCGAAATTTCATTCGCAGCCACCTGCTCGGGCGAGAGGCCGTCCTGGAGATCTTCGGGATTCGGTGTTTCCGTGCTCATGTCAGTGCAGCGCGTCCTTGGGGTCGATCATTGTGAACGACATGCGGCAGGACGCGACGAATTCAAGGGCGATCGCAGCCGATCGGTTCCGATCAGCAAAATTTGTTCGTTTTCAGCCCCGATCCGGGCGCATCGCTTCGCCCAATACTCCGGCGGTCGCCTGCACCAGCGGAATCACCTGGTCGTAGGCCATGCGCCGCGGCCCGATCACCCCGAGCACGCCCAGCACCCGGCCGGCGCTGCCGTAGGGCGCGGCGACCAGGGCCATGTCGTCGCCCATCGGCGCCAGCCCGGTTTCCTCGCCGATGAAGATGCGCACACCCTCGGCGTGCAGGGTGCGATCGAGCAATTGCAACATGTCGCGCTTGCGCCCGAAGGTCTCGAACAAGTCGCGCAGGCGGCCGACGTCGGCCAGTTCCTGCACGCCCATCAACCGGGTCTGGCCGGCCATCACCAATTCGGACTCACCGCCACCGGCATCGAAACTGAGCTCGGCCAGTTCCAGCGCCTGCGACATCAGCAGGTGCAGCTCGTCGCGGGCCGCGCGCAACTCGCCCAGCAACTGGCGCTTGACCTGGGCGATCGGCAATCCGGCGAAATGGGCGTTCAGGTAATTGGCGACGCGCTCGAGTTCGCCCGGATCGAAAGCCTTGCCGGTGCGGACCACGCGGTTCTGCACCTCGTTGTCGCTGAAGACCAGGATCGCCAGCACCTCGTCACCACCAAGGCCAACGAATTCGATGCGCCGGAACGGCACGCTGGCCCGCTGCGGCGCGCTGACCACGCCAACGAAATGGCTCATCGCCGACAGCAGCTCGCCGGCATTGCCCAGCAACTGGCGGGTGCCGGCGTTGCCCGGCAGCAATTCCTCGCGCAAGCGGCGCAATTCGCCATCCCCCAACGGCTCGACCTGCAGCAGGGAATCGACGAACACCCGATACCCCTGCGCGGTCGGCACGCGGCCGGCGGAGGTGTGCGGCGATGCCAGCAGGCCGAGATCCTCGAGATCGCCGAGGATGTTGCGGATGGTGGCGGAACTGACGTCCAGCCCGGCGCAACGCGCCAGCGTCTGCGAACCGATCGGCTCGCCATCGCGGATGTAGCGACCGATCAACGTCCGCAGCAGCTGCCGCGCGCGCGGATTGAGATCGTTGGGTCCGTGAAGTGCCATGCCGACTATTTAGGGGCAGCAGGCCGCGCTTGCAACCGTCCGGTCTCGGCGAATGCGACGGCAGCCCCTAGAATCGACGCCATGCTGCAGCGTCTGACCATCCGCGACTTCGCCGTCATCACCGCCACCGAACTCGAATTCGGGGGTGGAATGACCGTCATTTCCGGCGAAACCGGCGCCGGCAAATCCCTGCTGGTCGATGCCTTGGGCTTCCTCTCGGGCGAACGCGCCGATGCCGCGATGGTGCGCCACGGCAGCGAGCGCGCCGAACTCCAGGCCGAATTCATCGTTGGCGATGCCGCCGCCGCGCGGGCTTGGCTGCGCGAACAGGAGCTGGACGATGGCGACACCTGCCTGCTCCGCCGCGTGCTGCGTGCCGACGGCGGATCGCGGGCATGGATCAACGGCCGTGCGGTGACGCTTGCGCAATTGACCGAACTCGCCGGATTGCTGGTCGAGATCCATGGCCAGCACGCGCATCAGTCGCTGTTATCCAAACCGGCGCAACTCGCCCTGCTCGACAATGTCGGCAAGCACGACGCCTTGCTGGCGAATGTCGTCAGCACCGCCGGCGATTGGCGGAAACTGCAGCGCGAACGCGAAGTGCTGACCGCGCGCGGCGATGTCGCCGATCGCGTCGCCCTGCTCCAGCATCAATTGCAGGAGCTCGAACGCGATCCGTTGGAGCCGGAAGCCGTCTCCGATCTCGCCACCCGCCATCGCCGGTTTGCCAACAGCGCCGCCCTGCTGGAAGCCACCAGCGCGGCCAGCAGCCGCGTGCTGGGGGATGACGAGGCCGAAGGCGCACTGGCGCAAGTCCACGGTGCCCGCAGCGCCCTGGCCCGGGTGATCGGCGACGAACCGCGCCTCGCCGATGTCGATGCCATGCTCGATGCCGCAGGAATCCAGCTGGACGAAGCGGCCGCCCTCCTCGACCGCATCCGTGACGACAGCCAGCTCGACCCCGCTGCCTTCGAACAGCTCGATCGCCAGCTCGCGCGCCTGCACGATCTTGGCCGCAAGCACCGCGTCGCCCCCGATGCGCTGCTCGGCGTGCGCGAGCGCATCCGCGACGAACTGGCCGGACTGGAACACGCCGACCAGCGGCTGGAGGAACTCGATCGCGAGATGGCACTGGCTGAAACCAGCTGGCGACAAGCCGCGACCGCCCTGACCGCAGCGCGGCAGGCAACGGCGACATCCCTCGGCAATGAAGTCAGTCGCCTGATGGGCGAACTCGGCATGGCCGGTGGCCTGCTGAAGATCGATCTCGAGTCGCAGCCAGGCAGTACGCCCGATCCGCACGGTGCCGAACGCGTGGAATTCCTTGTCACCGCCAATCCCGATCAGCCGCCGCGCGCGTTGCGCAAGGTCGCGTCGGGGGGCGAACTGTCGCGGATCGCCTTGGCGATCGAAGTCGCCGCACTCGATGGCGACGGTGTGCCGACGATGGTGTTCGACGAGGTCGACAGCGGTATCAGTGGTCCGGTCGCCGCAGTGGTCGGGCGCTTGCTGCGCCAACTCGGCAAGCGCTGCCAGGTGATGTGCGTGACCCACCTGCCCCAGGTCGCGGCACACGGCCACCAGCACTATCGCGTCAGCAAGTCGGCGGATTCGGGCATTACCCAGAGCGCACTCGACACGCTGGACGCGCAAGGCCGTACCGAGGAACTCGCACGCCTGCTCGGCGGCGCGACGGTCAGCAAGGAAGCCCGCGGCGCGGCACGCAAACTGCTGGAAGACGCCGCGACCGATTGATCGCGCGCGCTGGCTCGGTCGGTCGGTCGGTCGGTCGGTCGGTCGGTCGGTCGGTCGGTCGGTCGGTCGGTCGGTCGGTCGCGAAAAGCATCGCCCGGCTGTGCGCCTTTAGCGGTTATCCGCAGTGACCGACACGCCGTGAACCCGTCCATGGGGGCTCGTCCGCCGCATCCATGCGGCGGAACGGTCGGCCACTGCGGACGAACCGCACGGCGCCGCCGGTGGTGACTTTTTCGCTCTCTCCCTTGAAAGCAACAACACGCGCGCGGCAGCGGGTGCGCCAGTCCGGGGCGCGGGCGTTGCGAGCCATGGATGGCGAGCACGAGCCATACATGGACGTACTTGCTGGCGTCCCGCGCAACGGAGCTGGTCACCCACTGTCGCGCGCGTGCCTTGATGCTTACTTCTTCCGCACGTACAGCACCAGCGCGTGGTCTTCCAGCGCAAACCCGTGCTTGGCCGCGATCTCGCGTTGGAGCGCCTCGATCTCCGGCGAGGTGAACTCGATGATCTTGCCGGTCTCCACATCCACCATATGATCATGGTGCGTGCCGCGATCGAGCTCGTACACCGCGTGGCCGCCTTCGAAATTGTGCTTCAGCACCAATCCCGCAGTTTCGAACTGGGTCAGAACCCGGTAGACCGTGGCCAGGCCCACGTCCTCGCCACCTTCCAGCAACGCGCGATAGATCTCCTCCGCCGTCATGTGGCGCGGCTTGGCGCGCTCCAACAACTCGAGTACGCGCAGGCGCGGCTGGGTCACCTTGAAGCCCAGGCTGCGCAGATCGCGGGTTTCCATCGCATTCTCCAAACTCTGACAACGACCAGTGGCTGAACCGCCGCCTGCCGGCGCGGGGCGACGATTGGGCGGGACGTGTATCATCCCTGAAATTCGTGACACCGCCCGTTCACATGCGCACATTCCTGCTCGCCTGCATCGCCGCCATCGCCCTGACCGGCTGTTTCTATCGCCAGCCCGTCTATCAGGGCAACCTGATGGAAAAGACCAAGGTCGAGCAATTGCAGGCCGGCATGACCAAGGATCAGGTCGCCGAACTGCTGGGCCTGCCCTCGATCCAGGATCCGTTCCACCACAGCCGCTGGGACTACACCAGCACCGAGCGCGTCGGTCGCACCGGCAAGACCCAGATCAGGAACTTCTCCGTCTATTTCGAGAACGACCTGGTCACCAAATGGGATGGCAACTATTTCGCCGAACAGGACGAACAGTTGGCCAAGGATTCCATCAAGCGCTTCGGCCCCAACCTGCGCAAGGACAAGAAGAAGAACGGCGGCGGCGGCGACAGCAGCGATAGCGGCGAGTAAGCCTCAGCGGGCGCTGCGGCGCTCGCGCTGGACCTGGGCACGCGCGCGTCGCGCGGCCTTGGGATCGACCTTCAATCCACGCAACAACTCGACACGATCGCCATCGACAAGCGGATGGCGCGGCGTCACCCGCTGGCCGAACACCGCAAGCCCTGCGACCTCCGCCAGTGACGCGAATCCCGCGGCGGCGATTGCATCCTCCACATGCGCACCAGCGGGCAATTCCATCCGCTTGCGCACGCATCGGTGCGGCCAGGCCGCGATGACTTCGACCCTGATGGCACCAGCCATCACGGCAATCCCGCCCTGTTGGCGACGCGGATGAAGTCGTCGACCATGCGATCGGCCAGATTCTGCAGGCCGAGCGCCAGCACCGGCCCCAGCAGCGACGACGCCGGCTCGAACTTCAATTCCAGCGCCACCTTGCAGGCATGGGGATCGAGCGCGGTGAAGCGCCAGTGCCCTTCCAGGGACTTGAACGGGCCATCGACCAGGCGCATGTCGATCCGCAGCGGGCGTTCGCTGGTGTTCTCGGTCTTGAACCAGGTCTTGAAGCGACCCAGGCCGACATCAAGGCGCGCGACGTAACGCCCATCCATCCGTTCGACATCGGCGGCCTGGCACCAGCCGAAACGTTCGGGGTACCGTTCCGCGGCATCGACCAGATCGAACATGGTCTCTGCGGAGTGGGCCACGAGGGCGCTGCGTTCGATGGTGGTGGTCATTACAATAACCGCATGAGCAAGGCTGCGGACAACAAGAAATCGCCCGGGAAAGGCGGCAAGGATAAGGCAAACGGCGGCACCATCGCGCTGAACAAGCGCGCGCGCCACGAATACCACCTTGAACAGCGCGTCGAGGCAGGCCTTGCCCTGCAAGGCTGGGAACTGAAGGCGATTCGTGCCGGCCGCGCCAACCTCGGTGACGGCTATGCGCTGGTCAACCACGGCGAGATCTTCCTCGTCGGGGCGCAGATCACCCCACTGATCCAGGCGTCCACCCACGTGATCGCCAACGATCGCCGCGACCGCAAGCTGCTGCTGCATCGTCAGGAGATCGACCAGCTGGTTGGCCGCGTCCAGCGTGACGGGTACACCCTCGTCCCCACCGCGTTGTACTGGAAAGGCAACAAGGTCAAGCTGGAAATCGCCCTGGCGCGCGGCAAGCAGACCCACGACAAGCGCGAGGCCAGCAAGGAGCGGGACTGGAACCGCGAGAAGCAGCGTCTGCTGCGCCGGCACAACAAGGACGCCTGAGGCGACTCAGATCTGGTGCTCGCCGTCGTTTGCGCGAACGCTCCCGGGCAGCGTGAAGGTAAAACGCGCACCGTGGCCGACCTTGCCCCACGCCTGCAAGGTGCCGCCATGGCGCTCGACGATGCGCCGCACCGTGGCGAGACCGATGCCGTAACCGACGAATTCCGACTCCGAATGCAGGCGCTGGAACGGCTGGAACAACTTGCCAGCGTAGGCAGGATCGAAACCGACGCCATCGTCTTCGACGAAATAGCGCCCGTCGGCATCGCGACCGACACGAATATGCGCGATGGCGCGCTCCCTGGTGAATTTCCAGGCATTGCCGATCAGGTTCTGCATCAACGTCCGCACCAATGATGCGTCGCCATCTGCGCGCAATCCCGGCGCAATCTCGACCTCGACCACGCGCTGCGGATCGCTGGCCGCAAGTTCGTCGGCCACCTCGCGCGCCAATGTCGAGAGATCGATTGGCCGGTGCTGCAATTCAACACGGCTGACGCGGGAAATCGCCAGGATCGCGCCGATCAGATCATCCATCCGGTGCGCGCCCTCGCGGATGCGCGAAAGATATCCCTGTGCGGCCTCATCCAGCGCCGCTGCATGGCGCTCGGACAGCAGGCGGCTGAAGCCGTCGATCGCGCGCAGCGGTGCGCGCAGGTCATGCGACACGCTGTAGGCAAAGGTTTCAAGTTGCTGGTTGGCCTCGCTGAGTTCACGGGTGCGGGCATCGACACGCAATTCGAGGGTGCGGTTGAGTGCACGGATACGCGCTTCGCTGCGGACACGGTCCGAAATGTCTTCGGCCTGGACCAGCAGGCTGATGTCGACGCCGTCCATCGACGGAATCTGTCCATAGACCAGCGACACATGCCGCAGTTCACCGTTTTTGCGGGCGAAGCGACGGATTTCCATGCGCATTCCGTCCTCCTCGCCCTGCTCCACCAGACCCACGCTGCCATGATCGAGCAGTGACGCGAAATGCGTGCCGTGCAATGCCCCGATATCGCGTTCGAACAGGCGGGTGAACGCCGGATTGACCTCGACGATGTCGCCCTTGTCGTCGAGCAATGCCATGCCGATGCCCGAATGCACCATCGCACTGCGGAACAAGGCTTCGCTGCGCGCATGCGCACGCGTCATGTCGCGTGCCAACACGTGTGCCCGCGCTTGCGTGCGCGCCAGCAGGAACGCGATCAGTCCGGTCGCGAGCGCGAGTGGCAGGCCCGACCACAACACCCATTGACTGCGCTTGCTACCGGTATCGTCATCGCTGAAGAATTCAAGCCGCAACACCCGGCCATAGATGGAAACATTGCGCGCGATGGGCCCGTGAAACGCCTTGTCCGCCAAGCCCGGGTCCTCGGCCAGCATCACGACATCGTTCGCTGCCGTCGCATCACTGATCCTCAATTTCAATTTGCGCTTCACCGACCTCAACGACATGTCGATGAATTTCGGCATCCGAAACGGGATGTAGACCCAGCCCAGCATGCCCGCCCGACGGGCGGCGGGTGTCGCAGGATGCACACCGCCGCGATAGACCGGCGTGTAGAAAATCATGCTGTGCACAGCTGGGCCACTGTTGTCGAGGAACAATTCGACAGGGCCGGAAAGCCACGGGCGACCACTCTCCATCGCCCGTTGCATGGCATCACGGCGGGTCGCCTCGACGTACATGTCACGACCGATCAGCGATCGCGTCGCTTGCGAGGCCGGTGCGAGATAGATGACAGGCGCGTATTCCGGGCGCAGTCCCCAAGGCTGGATATTGATCCTGTTGCCAGTGCGTTGCTTCCAGCTCTGCTGGAAACGCATCAGGTCGTCGCGATTGATATAGGGGCCATAGCCAAGCCCAACCACTGCCGTGTACCGCTGTTCGAGGTCGAGGCCAGCAACATAGCCCTGCCACTCTTCGTCGGTTGGCTGGGTATTGCCTGCGATCAGCGAGGCGCCGCCACGCATGATCAGCTCCAGGGCATCGAGGCGCTGGCGTACCAACGATTCGACCAGATCGGCCTCCGAGTTGAGTTCGGCCATCATTTCGCGATGGGTCACCGCCTGCTCGTTGCGCCAGATCAGCAGCACCATGATGGTGACGCAGATTCCCGCCAGCACCCCGAACAATATCGGCGCGTGCTGGTTGAAATTGTCCTGGGAAGCGCCCTGATTCGGCATTCAGGGATTCTGCCCTATACTGCTCGAGTCGGCGAGACAACGGTTCCCGGGGATGCACTGGATTCGACGGGGGTTGCGAAATCGCTTGGCGCATGCCGAGGGGGTAGCTTTCCTCGTTAATCCAGCTGCAAAAACTCAGACGCC
>JAFEBY010000091.1 GCA_018242465.1 Pseudomonadota bacterium
CAGTTCTGGAACATGTCGCATATCTTCGGCGAGCACGGCATCAGCTTCGCCGACCAGAAGATCGACGTCGCCACCATGATCGGCCGCAAGGACAAGATCGTGAAGCAGTTCACCGGCGGCATCGCAGCGCTGTTCAAGGCCAACAAGATCACGCCGTACTACGGCTTTGGCCAGTTGCAGCCAGGCAACGTCGTCACGGTGAAACTGCACGATGGCAGCACCGTCGAGCTCAAGGGCACCAACGTCATCCTCGCCGCGGGTTCCGATTCGATCGAGCTGCCGTTCGCCAAGTTCGACGGCAAGACCATCGTCGACAACGTCGGCGCGCTCGATTTCACCGACGTGCCGAAGACGCTGGGCGTGATCGGCGCCGGCGTGATCGGCCTCGAACTCGGCAGTGTGTGGAACCGCCTCGGTGCCAAGGTCACCATCTTCGAAGCCCTGCCCGAGTTCCTCGCCGCCGCCGACAAGGAAGTGGCCAAGGTCGGCGCCCGCGAGTTCAAGAAACAGGGCCTCGACATCCGCCTCGGCACCAAGGTCTCGAAGACCGAGGTCAAGCCCGACGGCGTGCATGTCACCTTCAACGACGGCAAGTCCGACCAGGAAATGGTGGTGGACAAGCTGCTGGTTTGCGTCGGCCGTCGCGCCGCCACCAAGGGCCTGCTGGCCGATGGCACCGGCGTCAAGCTCGACGCGCGCGGCATGATCGAAGTCGACGACCACTGCCACACCGGCGTCGACGGCGTGTGGGCGATCGGCGACTGCGTGCGCGGCCCGATGCTGGCGCACAAGGGTTTCGAGGAAGGCATCGAGGTCGCCGAACTGATCGCGGGCCTGCCCGGCCACGTCAATTACGACACGATTCCGAACGTGATCTACACCGAGCCGGAAATCGCCTGGGTCGGCAAGACCGAAGAGCAGCTCAAGGCCGAAGGCGTCGCCTACAAAGCCGGCAGCTTCCCATTCGCCGCAGTCGGTCGCGCAGTGGCGATGGCCGAACCGATCGGCTTCGTGAAGGTGCTCGCCGATGCAGAGACCGATCGCATCCTCGGCATGCACCTGATCGGACCGAACGTGTCGGAACTGGTGCACGAAGGCGTGATCTCGATGGAATTCAACGGCAGCGCCGATGACCTGGCGCGCATCTGCCACGCCCACCCGTCGCTGTCGGAAGCGGTGCACGACGCCGCCATGGCGGTCGACAAGCGCGCCATCCACAAAGCCAACTGAGAGTTGGCGCCGTGACGCCGCATCGCGCATGATGGCGTCATGACTTCCAAGCACAATCCGTTGTGGGCGATGCTGTTGCCGCTCATCGCCGCAGCCGTATTGCTGATCGCCAAGGGCGTACCGGGGATACCCGGCAGTGGCCTGTTGCTGGGCGCGGTAGTGGTTGCGAGCGTGATTGCCGCCGTCCACCACGCCGAAGTGATCGCGCACCGCGTTGGCGAACCGTTCGGGACGCTGGTGCTGGCGTTGGCGGTGACGGTCATCGAATGCGCATTGATCATCTCGATGATGGTGTCGGGCAACCCGGATGCTGCGACCCTGCCGCGCGACACCGTGTTCGCCGGCGTCATGATCCTGCTCAGCGGCCTTGTCGGCATCAGCCTGCTTGCAGGCGGCCGCCGCCACCACGTGCAGCAGTTCAAGCTGGATGGCGTCAATGCCGCGCTCGGGACGTTGGTCGCGATCCTCGCCTTCACCTTGATCCTGCCCAACTACACCATCGTGCCTGGTCCGTCTTACAACCAGAAGCAGATGCTGTTTATCGCCATCGCCACGCTGGTGCTGTTCGCCGCCTTCACCTTCTTCCAGACGGTGCGTCATCGCGATTACTTCTTGCCCGAGGAAAATGGCCAGACGGACGCGGACGGCGACGGGCATGCCGATCCTCCCTCCAATCGCGACACCCTGGCCAGCAGCCTGTTGCTGGTGATTGCACTCGTTACCGTGGTGCTGGGCGCAAAAGCGGTATCGCCAACCATCGAAGCAATGCTCGACCACGCCGGCGCGCCTGCCGGGACCGTGGGCATTCTGATTGCAGCCATCGTGTTGCTGCCGGAAAGCGTCGCTGCGGTGCGTGCCGCTTTGGGCAACCGCCTGCAGACCAGCCTCAACCTTGCCATCGGCTCGGCGATCGCCACCATCGGCTTGACCATTCCTGCCGTGATCATCGTGAGCCTGACGCAGGGCTGGTCGCTGTCGCTCGGTCTTGCGCCGATGTCGATGGCGTTACTGGTGATCACGCTGTTCATCACGTCGATCAGCCTGCGCACCGGACGCACCAACATCCTGCCCGGCATCGTCCATCTGGTGCTGTTTGCCGCCTATCTCTTCCTCAGTTTCGTGCCATGAAATCGATCTGCGTCTACTGCGGCTCCAATGCCGGTTCCGATCCCCGTTACGCCGAAGTCGCACGCGCACTTGGCGCCCGCATCGCCAGCGAAGGCGCACAACTGGTCTATGGCGGCGGCAACGTCGGCCTGATGGGTATCGTCGCCGATGCCGTGCTTGCCGCCGGCGGCGAAGTCACCGGCGTGATCCCCCACCAGCTGATGGAATGGGAAGTCGGCCATCGCGGACTGACGCGACTGGAAGTGGTCGGCTCGATGCATGAGCGCAAGGCACGCATGTTCGAACTCTCCGATGCCTTTGTCGCCCTGCCAGGCGGCTTCGGCACGCTCGACGAAATGTTCGAAATGCTGACCTGGCGCCAGCTCGGCCTCGGTCACAAACCCTGTGCTTTCCTCGATGTCGCAGGCTTCTGGCAACCACTGATGGTGATGCTCGATCACATGGTTGGCGAGCGATTCGTCCATCCGGAACAGCGCCATGATCTTTGGCATGGCGAGGACATCGACGCCTTGTTCGCGTGGATGCGCGATTACCAGCCGGCGCAAGCCGACAAGTGGATGGATGAGAAACGCCGCAGTCAATTGCGTTCGGTCGCAGAGACATGAGCATCCCCGCCGAGTTCAACGCGTTCCGCATCCACAACGATGCGCAGGGATATCGCAGCGGAGTCGAACGCATCGCGCTCTCCACCCTGTCGCCCGGCGAAATCGTCATTCGAACCGCATATTCCTCGGTCAATTTCAAGGACGCGCTGGCTGGCACCGGACAAGGCAAGATCCTGCGGCAATTCCCGCTCAACGGCGGCATCGATGTCGCTGGCCATGTCGTGCAATCGAGCGACCCGAAATTCAGGGAAGGTGACGCCGTCCTCGTCACCGGCTGCGGCCTGTCGGAAACCCGCGATGGCGGCTATTCGGAATATGCGCGACTGGAATCGCACTGGGCAGTTCCGTTACCGTCTGGCCTGAGCCTGCGTGAAGCGATGATCCTCGGCACCGCCGGCTTCACCGCCGCGTTGGCGCTGTATCGGATGCTCGACAACCGCCAGCATCCCGGACTCGGGCCGCTGGGCGTGACCGGTGCCACCGGCGGCGTCGGCTCGCTGGCAGTCGCGATCTTCAAGCGCGCCGGCTTCGAGGTCCACGCCATCAGCGGAAAGCCGGAACACGGCGACTACCTGCGTGCGCTTGGCGCCAGTGACGTGCTCGGCCGTGATGCGCTCGCCACCACGCGTCCGATGGAATCGGTGCGCTTCGGAGGGGGCCTCGACAACGTCGGCGGACCGATGCTGAACAGCCTCCTGGCTCAGACCGCCCCCTATGGCAATGTCGCCACCGCCGGACTCGCCGCCACACCGGAACTGCCGGCAACTGTGATGCCGTTCATCATTCGCGGTGTCTCCCTGCTCGGAATTGCGTCAGCGGGCACAGAACGCAACATTCGCGACGCCATCTGGCAACACCTGGCAAGTGACTGGAAGCCGGCAAATCTCGATGCGATCTGCAGCGCGACCGTGGATTTGCAGGGTTTGCCGGCAATGTTTGCTCGCATGCTGGCCGGCGGATCGCTCGGACGCACGCTGGTGGCGTTTCCGGAAAACGCCTGAAGCTGTGTAAAATCGCTGCAATCCTAGGGGGAACTAGAGAACACCAATGGCCCACATCCTCATTGTCGATGATTCGCCTTCCCAGCTGCTGGGACTTCGTCGCGTGGTCGAAAAACTCGGCCACCAGTGCAGCACCGCAGAAGACGGCGCCGCCGGCGTTGAACTCGCCAAGAACCTGCAGCCCGACCTGATCCTGATGGACGTGGTGATGCCGAACCTCAATGGGTTCCAGGCCACGCGTTCGATCACCCGCGAAGAAACCACCAAGCACATCCCGGTGGTACTGGTCACCACCAAGGACCAGGATACCGATCGCATGTGGGGCATGCGTCAGGGCGCGCGCGCCTACATCACCAAGCCCTTCAGCGAGAAGGAATTGGCCGAAGTGGTGACAGAATTGCTGCCCAGCGCAGCCTGATCAACCAAAAGCGTCGCGCAGTCCCTCGTAGGCTGCGCGTTGCGCCGGCGTCTGCGCAACCGGCGCCATGATTTCCAGCTCGACGATCTGATCGCCCGGCGTCTGTCCGGGCAATCCGCGACCGCGCAGCCGCAACTTCCGGCCTGCGTCTGATCCTGCCGGAATCTTCAGCTCTACAGCGCCGCCCAGCGTCGGCACGCTCATCACCGCGCCCAGGGCTGCCTGCCACGGCATCACGTCCAGCACATGAAGGATATTGCGGCCGTCGACTTCGAAATCGGGATGCGCCGCATATTCGATTTCCAGCAAGAGATCGCCGCCGTTGCTGCCCTGCCCGGCGAGACGGATCATCTGGCCGGGACGTATGCCCTTGGGAATGCGCACGTCCAACGATTTGCCGTTCAAGCCGATGCGCACGCTGTCACCGCGATACACCGCTTCCAGCGGCACGCTGAAACGCGCGCGGGTCGGGCCCGCCTGCTGCTGGCGCCCACCGGAACGATTTCCTCGACCACGGCCGAACATCTGCTCGAAGAAATCGCTGAAACCACCGCCGCCCGCACCGCCACCTCCGGCGAAGATCTCCTCGAAATCGAAATCGCCCGGCGCGCCTTGGAAACCACCGCCCGCCCCAGGCGGCTGCACATCATCGCCCGGACGATACCCGCGCGAACGCAACTGATCGTAGGCCGCGCGTTTCTGCGGATCGCGCAGCGCCTCGTAGGCCTCGTTGACCGACTTGAACTTTTCCTCGGCGTCCGCTTCCTTGCTGACGTCCGGATGGTATTTGCGCGCTAGTCGCCGGTAAGCGGACTTGATTTCCGATTCGCCGGCATTGGGTTCGACGCCGAGAATCTCGTAATAATCCTTGAACTGCATCGATCCTCCGGACGGGCGGCCACGGCCCCTTGACGCGGTTTTTCCAGCATCAAGTCTACCCTGCCGTTTTTCCCGCAGGTCAATCCATGAGCATCCAGCCCGGCGATTCCATCCCATCCATGACGTTGCAGGTCGCCGGCGCACAGGCCAGCGACACCGCGAATTTGTTTTCCGGCAAGCGCGTGGTGCTGTTCAGTGTCCCCGGCGCCTTCACGCCGACCTGTTCGCAGCGCCACCTGCCCGGCTACGTGCAGCACCACGGCGATTTCACCAAGCGCGGCATTGATGTCTATTGCCTGTCGGTCAACGACGCCTTCGTGATGCAGGCTTGGGGAGAATCGCAACATGTCCCGGACGGATTGCTGATGCTCGCCGACGGCAACGGCGCCTTTACCAAGGCGCTGGGCCTGGAGATGGATGCCAGCGCCTTCGGCATGGGGCTGCGCGGCAAGCGCTTCGCACTGTACGCCGAGAACGGCATCGTACGCGTGGTGCAGGTTGAGGCGCCCGGCGAATTCGGCGTTTCCAGCGCCGAATCCATGCTGCAGAGCGTCGATGCGCTGTCGTAGTCATCACGCCATCGCATAAGGACATGACGACTGGTTCTGCGCTTCTTGTTGTTCGGGTTTATCCCCTGGCATAGCATCGTTTTCATCTTTCACAGGCGAATTCGGCCATGACGATTTACTCCGATGTCACCCAGCTGGTCGGCCACACCCCGCTGGTCCGGATCAACCGCATCATCCAGAGCAAGGCCACCGTGCTGGCAAAGCTCGAGTTCTACAACCCGGCGAAATCGGTGAAGGATCGCATCGGCGTCGCCATCATCGATGCCGCGGCGGCGAGTGGCGAACTCAAGCCCGGCGGCACGATCGTCGAGGCGACTTCCGGCAACACCGGCATCGCGCTGGCAATGGTCGGTGCCGCGCGTGGCTACAAGGTGGTGCTGACCATGCCCGATTCGATGAGCAAGGAGCGTCGCGCCCTGCTCCGCGCCTATGGCGCCGAACTGGTGCTGACGCCCGCTGCCGAAGGCATGCGCGGCGCGGTCGAGCGCTCGGAAGCGATCGCGAAGGAACGCGGTGGCGTGCTCGCGCGCCAGTTCGCCAACGCGGCGAATCCAGCCATCCATCGCAAGACCACCGCCGAAGAAATCTGGAACGACACCGCGGGTGAGGTCGATATTTTCATTGCGGGTATCGGCACCGGCGGCACCATCACCGGGGTCGGCCAAGTGCTGAAGGAACGCAAACCATCGGTGAAGGTCTTCGGCGTGGAACCGGCGGAGTCTCCGATCCTCAATGGTGGCCCGCCCGGTCCGCACAAGATCCAGGGCCTCGGTGCCAACTTCATCCCCGAGATCCTCGATCGCGATGTTTACGATGGCATCATCAACATCACCGGCGACACTGCAGTGGAATGGGCGCGACGAGCAGCAAAGGAAGAAGGCCTGCTGGTCGGCATTTCATCGGGTGCAGCGCTGGCCGCGGCAAATGAGGTTGCCCAACGCCCCGAGAGCGCAGGCAAAACGATCGTCGTGGTGATCCCCAGCTTCGGCGAACGCTACCTGTCGACCATCCTGTTCTCCGACCTGCTCGACTGACCGCCATCATGAACAGCAGTGACGCGTTCGATCCGATCGGGCGCATCCGTGAAGATCTCGCGGCAGTCCTGTCGCGCGATCCCGCGGCGACTTCGAAATGGGTGCCACTGTTCACCTCGTCGGGGCTGCATGCATTGTGGTTGCATCGCTTCGCCCACCATCTCTGGCGAACCGGGGTATTGCGCTGGCCGGCGCGAATCATTGCCTATGTGTCTCGCATGGCCACCGGCGTGGAAATTCATCCTGCCGCGAAGATCGGTCGTCGCTGCGTGATCGACCACGGCATGGGCGTGGTGATCGGCGAGACGGCAGAAGTAGGCGACGATGTGCTGCTCTACCACGGCGTCACGTTGGGCGGCACCGCCAACGCGCGGGTAAAGCGCCATCCCACCGTCGGCGATCGCGTGCTGATCGGTGCAGGCGCCAAGATCATCGGGCCGCTGACCATCGGCAACGACGCGCGCATCGGTGCCAATGCGGTCGTGGTGACGGACGTGCCGGATCGCGGCGTTGCCGTGGGCGTGCCTGCACGGGTTCGCGTCCCCGATATCGGCGAAGCGGCAGGGAATTCAGATCCACTGATGGATCCCGCGATGTGGTGGATCTGACCGTTCAAACGAAACGGGCGCATCGAGGCGCCCGTTCGATCAACCTTGCGATTCCGGCGAGGCAGTGTCGCTTGGCTCCATTGCGGGCAACGATCCCGGCTCGGACGCCGTCTCATCCCCTTCCTCATCCAGCGACACGTCGAGACGCTCGATCGCCTGCAGGCTCTCCTCGGGTGACAACCGGATCAGGGTGACGCCAGCGGCATTGCGCCCCACCTGCGAGATGTCCGCCGCCGGCGTGCGCACCAGGGTGCCGCCATCGGAGATCAGCAGTACGTCGTGGTGGTCGCTGAGCTGGATCGCGCCGACCAGCTGGCCATTGCGCTCGGTGGTCTTGAGCGCGATCACGCCCTGGGTGCCGCGGCCCTTCTTGGGGAACTCGGCGACTTCGGTACGCTTGCCATAGCCGCGCTCGCTGGCAGTGAGGATGTCACCGTCGCCGCGAATCACGATCAGGCTGCGCACCTCCTCGCCCTTCGCCAGCTTCATGCCGCGGACGCCGGTCGCGGTGCGCCCCATCGCGCGCACCGTGGTCTCGTCGAAACGCACGGCCTTGCCGTTGCTGGCGAACAGCATGATGTCGCGCTCGCCATTGGTCAGTTCGGCGTTGACCAGCGCATCGCCCTCGTCGAGGTTGATCGCGATCTTGCCGCGCGCCAACTTGAATGCAAACTCGGTCAACGCGGTCTTCTTCACCGTGCCGTCCTTGGTCGCGAAGAACACGAACTTGCCTTCCTCGTATTCGCGCACCGGCTGCACCGCCTGGACCTTCTCGCCTTCTTCCAGCGGAATCCAGTTGATGATCGGGCGGCCACGCGCCTGCGGGCCGGCGTCGGGCAACTGGTGCACCGGCAGCCAGAACACGCGGCCACGACTGGTGAAAGTCAGCAGCGTGTCATGCGTGTTCACCAGCCACAGCTGGTCGATGAAATCTTCGTCCTTGGTCGCCGCAGCATTGCGACCCTTGCCGCCGCGCTTCTGCGCGCGATAGGTGGTCGCCGGCTGGCGCTTGGCGTAACCAGCGTGCGACAACGTCACCACCACGTCTTCGGGCGCGATCAGGTCGAGGATGTCGAGGTCCTCTTCCGATGCGCGGATTTCACTGCGGCGGACGTCGCCGAATTCTTCCTTGACGTTCTCCAGCTCGCTGCGGATCACCGCCATCAACACGGCCGGATTTTCCAGAATGTCGATCAGGCCACGGATGGTATCGAGCAACTGGCGGTATTCGTCGGTCAGCTTTTCCTGCTCGAGGCCGGTCAGGCGATGCAGGCGCATGTCGAGGATCTGCTGCGCCTGGACCTCGGTGAGCTGGTAGCCGCTGTCGAGCAGGCCAACGCCCTTGGGCAGGTCTTCCGGACGCGAGGCTTCGGCGCCCGCGGCGGCCAGCAACGCACCGACCATGCCCGGATCCCAGGTCTTGGCCAGCATCTTGGTGCGGGCTTCTTCCGGATTCGCCGAGGTCTTGATCAGCTCGATCATCTCGTCGATGTTGGCGAGCGCGACCGTCAGGCCTTCCAAAATATGGGCGCGATTGCGTGCCTTGCGCAGTTCGAAAATGGTCCGGCGCGTCACCACCTCGCGGCGATGCTTGAGGAAGGCCTCGAGGATCTGCTTGAGGTTGAGCAGCTGCGGGCGACCATCGACCAGCGCCACCATGTTGATGCCGAACACCGATTCCATCGGCGTCTGCGCGTAGAGGTTGTTGAGCACGACCTCGGCGGATTCGCCGCGCTTGATCTCGATGTAGATGCGCATGCCGTCCTTGTCGGACTCATCGCGCAACTCACTGATGCCCTCGAGCTTCTTTTCCTTCACCAGCTCGGCGATCTTCTCGATCAACCGCGCCTTGTTCACCTGGTAGGGGATTTCGGTGACGATGATCGATTCACGACCGTTGTCGGCGACTTCGACGTCGGCCTTGGCGCGCATGCGCACGCGGCCGCGACCGGTGCGGTAGGCCAGGTGGATGCCGCCAACGCCGTTGATGATGCCGGCGGTGGGGAAGTCGGGCCCCGGGATGTATTCCATCAGGCCGTCGATGTCGATGTCCGGCGTTTCCGCCAGCGCCAGCAACGCGTTGATGACCTCGGTCATGTTGTGCGGCGGGATATTCGTCGCCATGCCCACCGCAATGCCGGCCGAACCGTTGACCAGCAGGTTCGGGAAGCGCGTCGGCATCACCGTCGGCTCGAGTTCCTTCTCGTCGTAGTTGGGCTGGAAGTCGACGGTTTCCTTGTCGATGTCGGCCATCAGCTCGTGGGTGAGCTTGGCCATGCGCGCTTCGGTGTAACGCATTGCCGCGGCGTTGTCGCCGTCGATCGAACCGAAGTTGCCCTGCCCGTCCACCAGCATGTAACGCAGCGAGAACGGCTGTGCCATGCGCACCAGGGTGTCGTACACCGACTGGTCGCCGTGCGGATGGTATTTACCGATGACGTCACCGACGATACGTGCCGACTTGTAATACGGCTTGTTGCTGTGCGCACCGAGTTCGTTCATCGCGAACAGCACGCGGCGATGCACCGGCTTGAGGCCGTCGCGCACGTCCGGGAGTGCGCGCCCGACGATCACGCTCATGGCGTAATCGAGGTAGCTGCGGCGCATCTCGTCTTCGAGATTGACGGGGATGATTTCCTTGGCGTAATCGCTGTGCTGTGACGTCATCAGGCTACCGGTGGGTTCGGGAAACCGCCTGCGATCACGCTGGAAACGGCCCTTCCGGGGCGCGTCCGGCGCGCCCGCGGGCGGCATCAAATCAGACAGGAAATTCTAGCATGAACGACGCCTGAAATCACGTCTAATTCTTTTGCAAAATCAAATGGTTACATTCGCTTTTCGAGCTTTCGGCAAGCGCCGTGGAAACAAGGCGAAAAAAGCGCTCAGGCGAACAACACCGTCATCGATTTTTCATTCGGATTCCGAACCACGCCGCGCTCGGTCACGAGCGCGGTGATGAGGTCATGCGGCGTCACGTCGAACACCGGATTCCATGCACGCACGCCGTCGGCGACCGTGCGTTCACCGCGGAAACTGAGCAGCTCGGCGGTGTCGCGCTCCTCGATCTCAATGTCATCGCCGCGTGCGGTCGCCATGTCCACCGTCGACGACGGCGCGACCACCATGAAACCGACGCCGTGATGCTTCGCCGCGATCGCCAGCTGGTAGGTTCCGATCTTGTTCGCAGTGTCGCCATTGGCGCAGATGCGATCAGCACCCACGACAACCCACTGCACCTGCCCGGTCTTCATCAGGTGCGCGGCGGCGGAATCGGCGATCAACGTCGCATCGATGCCGTCTTCCCGCAGTTCCCATACCGTCAGGCGCGCCCCCTGGTTCCACGGCCGCGTTTCGCCAGCAAACACACGGGCGATGCGTCCCTGGGCGACACCGGCGCGAATGACACCGAGGGCCGTGCCGAAGCCCGCAGTGGCCAGCGACCCGGTGTTGCAATGGGTGAGCACGCTGCTTCCGGGAGCAATCAATGCCGCTCCGGATGCGCCCATGGTGCGATTGGCGGCAAGATCTTCCGTCTCGATTGCTCGCGCCTCGCGCTCCAACACCCCACGCCAATCCGATCCCGCCGTCGTCAACACGGCACGCATCCGCGCCAGTGCCCAGGCAAGATTCACTGCAGTCGGGCGTGCGGCATTGAGTCGCGCCATCGCAGGTTCCAGCTTGGCCAATGCGTCAGCACCAGTCGCAGCATCGATGGTGCGTGCCGCCAGCACCATGCCCCAGGCCGCGGCAATGCCGATTGCCGGTGCCCCGCGCACGATCAGCGCGTGGATCGCATCGGCCACCTCATCGCTGCTGCGCGATGTCACATAGGGCGTGGCGAATGGCAGCTGGCGCTGGTCAAGCAATTCCAGCGCATCACCCGTCCAGCGAATCGGGCGGATATGGTCGTAGCGTGCGTAGTCGATCGTGTCCATGGCGGCCATTCTAGGCGACCGCCGTGGCATTCCACCGCGTGTTCAATCAGCGGCCGGTCATGAAGTCGGCGCGACAACCCTGACTCACCCACACGCCGCCACGCGTCACGCCCCAGGTCCGGCCTTCATCGCAGGCATTGTTGGATATCTTGCGCACCAGGCGCACCCCGCGACTGGTATCGGCATTGCAGAAATTCTGGCGGCCGTTGGTGGATTCGCAGCGGAACGTCTGGCCGCTGTTGCCCCAACCACGATCGTCGTCGCGATCACCCCAACGATTTCCCCAGCCCGTGGTGATGAATTCTGCGCGACAGCCCTGGCTTACCCACACGCCACGACGATCCTGCCCCCAGGTGCGGCCTTCATCGCAACGACTATCGGAAATCTGGCGGTACACGCGAACGCGACCGCCACCATTCACCGCGCAATAGTTCTGACGACCGTTACGGGATTCGCAGACGAAGCGCTGTCCGCCGTTGTTTCCGTAGCCGTTGTTTCCGTAGCCGCCATTTCCGTACCCGTTGTTGCCGTAACGACCATCGCCCATGACGAATTCTGCGCGGCAGCCGCCACTGACCCAGACGCCATTACGATTTACGCCCCAGGTGCGCCCTTCGTCGCAGGCGCTGTCGGACAACTGGCGCGTCAAGCGCACGCCGTATCGGGTTTCCATCTGGCACTGGTTGGTGCGACCCTTGATGGATTCGCAGCGGATCACTCCGCCTTGGCCTTGCTGATAATCCCCACGATAGCCGTCATATTGGGCATGGGCGGCAGGTGCCGCGAATACGAGCATGGCAAGCAGCGGGAAATAACGAGTCAGGGACATGGTGGACTCCTGTTCATGATCGGTAGGACGGTTCGAATCTATCCGGCGTTTCCATAACACAGGCCAAGCGGAACCGATCGTTCTTCTGCGTGTTGCCGCCTGTTCAGGACCTCATCACTGCACGTTGAAATCGGCGCGGCACCCATGGCTCACATGCAAGCCGTCATTGCGGACATCCCAGTTCTTGCCCTCCACGCAAGGCGCGCTGGACCGCTGTTCCTGCACGCGCACGTGTGCGCCGGCCGGCAATGGACAAATGTTTTCCTTACCGTGGATCGATTCACATCGAAGCACGTGGCCCGTCTTCGCCGGATCGACATCAATGGTGAAGATGCCGCGACAACCGCGCGACACCCAAACGCCATCGTCGTCGTAATCCCAGGTTTTCCCCTTGCTGCAACCGAGGTTGGACAACTGCTTCATCAGCACCACGCCACGACCGGTATCGACGGCACAAATATTGCGCCCGCCATTGATCGAATCGCAGCGAATGGTGCGTACTGGCGCGCCGGAATTCGCGACTTCACCCACCTGGAATTCACCGCGGCATCCGCTCGACACCCAGATGCCGGTGGCATCCACGCCCCAGGTTTGCGAGCGAATGCATTGGGCATCATTGGTACGCTGGCGCGCCAACCGGATGGTCTGGGTGACGTCGGCATCACAATGGGCCCAACGCGACTGCCACGACTCGCAGACGACAAGGCCACGCGGCGCCGGCACCACGGCTGCCGGCTTCGTCGCAACGACCGGTTCGGACTGGGCCTTTTCCCCTGCCGGGGATACGACCGCAGCTTCGGTCAGCTTGAAATCGGCGCGACACCCATGGTCGACCCAGACGCCCCCCTCATCGGCATCCCAATCGCGTCCGCGCAGGCATTCCGTCTTCGAGCGCAGACGCACCAATGTCACGGTTTTCCCGACAACTTCGGCCTTGCAATGCACGCGCTCACCGTTGGTGGCGGCGCAGGACACGATATCGCCGCCATGGCGCTTGAACCATGAACGCCAATCCGTCGCAGCCGGGGGGCCGGCGACGGCACTGGCAAGGACGATGGCGAGGACGAAGGACATGCCGTTGAATCTAGCCTGCTACGCGCGACATGGCGAGAAGGATCGGCCGCATCGGTTCAGCCGCGCGAAAAATCGAATGCGACCACGTCGCCGATGTGGCCGCTGCCATGCAGCACCATCAGCAGGCGATCGACGCCCAAAGCCACGCCGGCACAGGCCGGCATCCCGTGCCGCAATGCAGCAATGAAACGCGTGTCGATGGCCGGCAACGGTTGCCCACGGCGCACGCGCACGGCGATGTCGGCATCAAAGCGATCGCGCTGTTCGTCGGCACATAGGAGTTCGTGATAGCCATTGGCCAACTCGGTCGAGCCAAGGTAGAGCTCGAAACGCTCGGCCACCGGCGGATCGTCGGCGCGGATGCGCGCAAGTGCCGCCTGCGATGCCGGCCAGTCGTGAACGGCGATCATGTGATCCGGTGAGAATGTCGGTTGCAGGCGGTGGGTCATCAGCAGGTCAAGCCAATCGTCGCGCTCGAGGCCCTGTGGATCGATGCGGATTTCGCCCAGCGCGTTGCGCAGTGTATCGATGTCGACAAGCAATGGGTCAATGGCGAGTTCGCGCTGGTACAACTCGCGATACGTCACGACTTCCAGGCTGGCCTCTCGTCCGACCAGTGCCAGCGCCGCGCGCACCAGTTCCGCAACCTCATCGATCAGGCGCAGGTGATCCCAACCGATGCGATACCACTCCAACATGGTGAATTCTGGATTGTGGCGACCTCCGGCCTCGCCATTGCGGAACACCCGCCCCAGTTCGTAGCAATCGCCGACGCCTGCGGCGAGCAGTCGCTTGAGCGCGTGTTCGGGTGAGGTGCGCAGCCAGCGTTCGCTGCTGCCGGCATCAACGTGCCCACTGAAATGCGAGCTGAAACTGTCGATATTCGGCGTGGTGTTGCCGGCCATCGACAGGATCGGCGTTTCTACTTCCAACACATTGCGCGCCGCCAGGAATTCGCGAATCAGGCGATTGATGCGCGCGCGCAGGTGCATCGCGGCAATCGATGCACTCGGTGTCCAGTCCGATTCGCGTTCCGTCATTCGCTGGCCGGATGTTGTTCGAGGAATGCCAGCAAGGCGGCTTCGTCCCAGATCTCGATGCCAAGTTCCTGCGCCTTGGCCAGCTTGCTGCCTGCCGCTTCGCCGGCAATGACGATGCTGGTCTTCTTCGACACGCTACCGCTCGTCTTCGCACCCAATGCTTCCAGTCGATCGCCGGCCTCGTCGCGTGTCATCGCCGCAAGGCCACCGGTCAGCACCACGGTCTTGCCGGCCAATGGACCTTCGCTGGATCGCTTCGGCGCGCCTTCCGGCCAATGCACGCCACGTTCGCGCAACGCCGCGATCACCTCGCGGTTGTGCGGTTGCGCGAAGAAATGGGCGATGTGCGCGGCCACCACCGGCCCGACGTCGGGCACTCGGCGCAAGGCCTCCTCATCGGCACCCATCAACGGATCGAGCGCGCCGAAATGGCGGGCCAGCGTCTTCGCCGTGGATTCGCCGACATCGCGGATGCCAAGGGCGAACAGCAGGCGCTCCAGTGTGGTGTCGCGGCTGCCGTCGATTCCGCCCACCAGGTTCTCGGCCCAACGCGTCGCGATCTTGCCGGCCTTGACGGTCTCGGGAATCGTCCCGTCGCGTTCATCGGCACGGCGCTTCATCACCACGAAATCGTCGACGGTGAGCTTGTAGAGATCGGCGACGGTGCGGACGTAGTCGAAGTCGACCAGTGCTTCAGCGAAACGCTCGCCCAGGCCTTCGATGTCCATCGCCCTGCGCGAGGCGAAATGGAAGATCGCCTGCACGCGCTGCGCCGGGCAGAACAGCCCGCCGCTGCAACGCGCGACGACTTCGCCCTCCTCGCGCTCGATCGCCGATCCGCAGACCGGGCATTGCGTCGGCAGCACATAGGCGGGATGGATCGGTTCGCCTTTCTTGTCGAGTGGTCGCTCACCCTCCACCACCCGCACCACTTCCGGGATCACGTCACCGGCGCGGCGGACGATGACGGTATCGCCGGTGCGGACGTCGAGGCGCGCGATCTGGTCGGCGTTATGCAAGGTTGCGCGGGTGACGGTGACGCCGCCGACGTGCACCGGCTTCATCAGCACCCAGGGCGTGACCGCACCGGTGCGACCGACGTTGACCTCGATCGACTCGACCACAGTGCTCGCTTCCTGCGCCGGGAACTTGTGTGCGATCGCCCAACGCGGCGCGCGCGAAACGAAGCCCATGGCGCGTTGCTGGTCGAAGCGGTCGAGCTTGTAGACCACGCCGTCAATGTCGTAGGGCAAGGCATCGCGCTTGCCGCCGATGCGGGTGTAGTAGTCGAGCAATCCCTGCAATCCACGCGTCACGCCGACTTCCGGACTCACCGGGAAGCCGAGATCGCGCAGCCATTTCAGCGTCCGAGAATGCGTGGGCGGCAAACCCGCACCTTCGATTTCGCCGAGCGCATAGGCGAAGAAGGCCAACGGACGCTGCGCGGTGATCCTGGGATCGAGCTGTCGCAAGGATCCGGCGGCGCCGTTGCGTGGGTTGGCCAGGGTCTTGTGGCCGTTGGCCAACGCCCAAGCGTTGTATTTATCGAACGCGGCTTTCGGCAGGATCACTTCGCCACGCACTTCCAGGACTGCGGGGGCATCGCCCTGCAACGCCAACGGAATCGACTTGACCGTACGCAGGTTGGCGGTGACGTCTTCGCCCGTCGAGCCATCGCCGCGCGTCGCGCCGCGGACAAACTGGCCATGTTCATAGCGCAGGCTGATCGCGAGGCCATCCAGTTTCGGCTCGACCGAGAATTCCGGGTTGACATCCCCAGTTTCTTTCGCGATGCGCGCGACGAACTCCCCGACCTCTTCGTCGCTAAACGCATTGGCAAGCGACAACATCGGCACTGCATGGCGCACTTCGGAAAATTTCGCCGAAGGCCGGCTGCCGACGCGCTGCGTGGGCGAGTTTACGGTTACCAGTTCTGGATGCGCGGCCTCCAGCTCCTGCAACTCGCGCAGCATGTGGTCCCATTCCGCATCCGGAAGATCCGGATCGTCGAGGACGTAATAACGATGGTTGGCCGCTTCGATTTGGCGGCGCAGATCGGCGATCCGGCGCTCGACGCCTTTCGTCACCATTTGTCGCCGCGGTTGAGCGGAGGCGCTTCGCGCTGGCGGTCATAGGCGCGCATTTCGTCGCGGATGTGCTGGATGCGCTGGCGGCCAAGCGCGTTGCGATCTTCGTCCAGCACCACGCCATCGAGCAGCTCTGCGATCCGTTGTGCGGTCGGCAATATCATGTCCCAGGCTTCCAGTGCGTTCACTGGCGCCGGTAGCGTCAAAAAGAAGGCCAGTGCCGGCGTTTCCAGCGACTGGATTTGCGCCATGTCGAAACTTCCGGGCTTCATGATGTTGGCGACGCTGAACACCGGCCCCTGCTCGGGATGGCGATCAATCAGGCGGTGAAAAACATTCATGTGGCCGAAGATGAGGCCAGCCTTCTCCGCCGCGACCACGATGTCGGGGCCATGGAAGCTCTGTCCAGCCCGTGCGGCGACGAACAGCGAAACGATTTTGTCGAAACTGTCCTCGACCCGCTTGCCGAGGTCATTGTCGCGGCTATCGAGGTCGAGCTCGTCCTGGGTGCCTTCGTGGGCAGATCCGGCCATGGCTTCGCCGAGTGTCGGCTCGGCACGTTCGCTGCCGGGACCGGCGCTGCGATCGAAGCGACGCCCCTGCTGAGCTTTTTTCGGACGACCGAACCAGATGATGGCGACCATCAGGATCAATCCGGCGGCAAGAATGCCAATGCGCAGCAGCCAAGTCTCGGACATTGCGGTTCCTCTCCGTCTTCAGTCAACGAGTGTAGGGCGAACGCAGCAGCAGGGCCAATAGACCCTTGTTCTCAGGCGACGCCCGCCAGACGGCTGGCCTCTGCCAGGTCGACCGAGACCATGCGGCTGACGCCGGCCTCGCGCATGGTCACGCCGAGCATCTGGCGCGCTGCCTCCATCGTCGCCTTGTTGTGGGTGACGAACAGGAACTGCACGCTTTCGCTCATTTCGCTGACCATCGCGGTGAACCGGCCGACGTTGGCTTCATCGAGGGGGGCGTCCACTTCGTCGAGCAGGCAGAACGGTGCCGGGTTCAAGCGGAAGATTGCGAACACCAGCGCGACCGCAGTCATCGCCTTTTCACCGCCGGAGAGCAGCGAAATGTTGGAAACCCGCTTGCCAGGCGGACGCGCCATGATCGCCACGCCGGTATCGAGCAGGTCTTCCCCGGTCAGTTCCAGATAGGCATGGCCACCGCCGAACAGGCGCGGATACAGCTCCTGCACGCCGGCATTGACGCGATCGAAAGTGTCCTTGAAGCGGCCACGGGTTTCGCGGTCGATCTTGCGGATGGCATCTTCGAGCGTTTCCAGCGCAGTGTTGAGGTCGGTGTCCTGAGCGTCGAGGTATTCCTTGCGCTGGGCAGCCTCGGCGTGCTCCTGGATCGCGGCGAGATTGACCGGTTCGAGTCGGCGCATGCGCGATTCGAGGTCGGTCACGATGCGTTCCCACGCCTGCACGTCGGCGTCCTCTTCCAGCGTGTTGATGACATCGTCAAGAATGAAGCCGGCACTCGTCACGGCGACGCGCAATTGTTCTGCCGACAGCGCCAACGCTTGCTGATCGAGCTTGCGCTGGCTGATGGCCTCGCGCTGGGTGATCGAATGGCTGTCGCGCTGCTGGCGGGTCTGCTCGAACTCGCGCAACTCGTTGTCGATCGATTCGAGTTTCGCGCGTGCCGCAGCCAAGCCCTGGTCGACGCGGATGCGTTCGGCCAGTGCCGCCTGGCGCTGTTGGTCCAGCGCCTGTACCGGCGAATCGCCTTCGGCAAGCTGGCCGACCAGTTCGCCCAGGCGCGTATCGAGTTGCCCACGCTGGTTGCCCATGCGATCCAGCGACTGCATCAGCGACGTCACTTGGGTGCGCTGGCTTTCCAGCGATAGCTGCAACGCATGCAACGCATCGCGCGATTCGCGTGCCGCCATGCGGGCATTGTCGCGCTGTTCCGTCAGGGTGCGGCGCCCGGATTCCAGTGCGATGCGCGCCTGTTCAAGCCCCGCCATCTTGTCGACCGTCGATTCCAGTCGCGCGCGGGCCTCGCGGGCGCCCGCCTGCGCTTCCTCTCCCGACTGCGCGATCTGCGCCAACTCGGTTTCGATCGCCGCGATGCGGTCCCGTGCGGTCTGCAGACGGCCCTGCTGGCTCTGCAAGCGACCGGCCAGCTCGGCGACATTGCGGTGCGCGTGGTAGAGCGCGCGCTGCGCGTCTTCGCGTTCCTGTTCGGCGGCAAGCGCGCGATCGCGGGCGGAACCGATCTTCTGGTCGAGCTCGCGTTCGCGCGTTTGCAGGGTGTCGATGTTCGTGCGCAGCGACTGGATCTCGCGTTCGCGCACCAGCGCACCCTGCTTGGCCGCGCCCGAACGCACCACGCGCACCCAGCCCGGACCGAGGCGTTCGCCGGCGCGGGTGATCACCGAAGCGCCTTCGCCCAACGTTGCCAGCAGCGAACGCGCCTGGTCCAGCGTCTCGGCGACATGCAACTGCGCCAGCAATCGGCGAATCGCCAGCGGGCCCTTCACGCGTGCGGCCAATGAGGTATCGGCGAATTCGCCATTGCCGGCTTCGGGGGACACCAGGGTCAGACGCCCTTCGGCGAGCTCCCCCAGCGCTTCCACCAGCGTTTCCGGTGATTCCACCAGCACGCCTTCGATCATCTGGCCGAGTGCACCTTCAACGGCGGCTTCCCAGCCCTCTTGTACGTCCAGCGTTTCACCGACGCGACGGGCACTGTCGAGGCCGTGCTTCTTGAGCCATTCGACCGCAGCGCCCTGCTCCTGGCCGAGGGCGGCGTTCTGCAGGGTCTCCAGCGACGACAAGCGACCACGCGCAGACTGCAGTTCCTTGCGGACATCGGCGAGTTCGGTCTGCGAGTTGCGTTGTTCTTCCTGCAACTGGGTGACCGCGGCCTTGCGGGTGTCGAGATCCGTGGTGAGACCGTCGAGTGCCGACTTGTGGGTGTCGTGGCCCTGTTGCGCTTCGGCGAAGGCATTGGCCAGCGCATCGAGATCGAGCCCGGAGCGTTCGCCTTCGAGCTTTTCGCGACGACGTTCGGCATCCAGCAACTGGCGATCGAGGTAATCGACACGGGTCCGCTCGACATCGCCGGAACGCGCAGCTTCGCTCTGTTCGCGGGCATGCGCGTCCCAGCGCTGCTGCCAGTCGGCCAGCGCGGCATCGGCATCGCGCAACGCACCCTGCTTCGCTTCGTCGTCAGACTTCAATGCAGACAATCGCGGCTCGGACTCTTCAAGCGCCGCCTTCAGCACCGTCAGTTTCTCGCCATCGCCGCTGATGTGGCCGACAAGTTCGTTTAGCGCCGTTTCGGCCTCGTTGCGGGCCTGCTGCAGACGCGTCGACATTTCCTTCTGGTGCTGGATCTGCTGTTCGATCCGCGCCAACGTGCCGCCGACTTCATAGACTTCGGCCTGCGCCTTGGCATGCGCGTCACTGGCCTCCTGGTGGCGGGCACGGCCGGTTTCGATCTGGCGCTCGGCTTCGCGCTGCTCAGCAACCAGTTGTTCCAGTCGCGTCTCGTCGCCGGCCAGCGCATGGCGATGCGCCTGCAACTGCACGTCGAGCGCACGGAACTGCAGCGCCTTCCATTCGGCATCCTTCACCAGTTTTTCGCTCTGCAGCGTGGTGTATTGCTCGGCCTGCTTGGCCTGGCGCGCGAGGTGCTGCAACTGTTTGCCGACTTCGTCGCGCAGGTCGGTCAAGCGTTCGAGGTTCTCGCGGGTATGACGGATGCGCGTCTCGGTTTCCTTGCGGCGCTCCTTGTACTTGGAGATGCCGGCGGCTTCCTCGAGATAGATGCGAAGTTCTTCCGGCTTGGCCTCGATGATCTGGCTGATCATGCCCTGCTCGATGATCGAATAACTGCGCGGGCCCAGTCCGGTGCCGAGGAACAGGTCGGTGATGTCGCGGCGGCGGCACTTGGCGCCGTTGAGGTAGTACTGACTCTGGCCGTCGCGGCCGACCGATCGCTTCACCGAAATTTCGGTGAAGGCAGCGTATTCACCGGCGATCGTGTGGTCGGAGTTGTCGAAGATCAGCTCGACGGTCGCCTGTGACACCGGCTTGCGCGCGTTGGAGCCCGAAAAAATCACATCGGTCGCGTTATCACCGCGCAGGCGGCTGGCCGAAGATTCGCCCATCACCCAGCGCACGGCGTCGATGATGTTGGACTTGCCGCAACCGTTGGGACCGACGATGCCGGTCATGTTGGTCGGCAGGTGCAACGTGGTGGGATCGACGAAGGATTTGAAGCCGGCGAGCTTGATGGTGGACAGACGCATGGGTCGAAGGAGCTTCCTGCGCCATTCAGCGCATCAAGTTTTAGATGAGATATCGCCTATAACTATTTGATTATAGAAACAAGGCGTCCCGAGAACGACATGGGATTCTGCAGTATAGCGGGGCCAGCTGCGGTTGACCGCGACGCATGGAGCAGAGATGACAAAACCGTCACTCAACCTCCGGCGGCCAGGCCCGTTGATGGCGGTGAGTTCACAACGAACTCCCCACCCCACACGAGGACATCACCATGATCCGCAACCTCCTGATTGCCGCCGGCATCGCCAGCCTGTCGTTTGCCGCCATCGCCCCAGTTACCGCGTCCGCCGCAACCACCACCAAGAAGCACGAGTCGCGCTGGGATCGTCACCACCCGCGCCGTGACGAGGTCAATGATCGTCTCGCACACCAGAACCGTCGCATCCATGAAGAGCGCAAGGAAGGTGACCTGACCGGTGCGCAGGCGCACGCCCTGCACAAGGACGACCGCCAGATTCGCCAGGAAGAGCGCGACATGGCGTCGCAGAACAATGGCCACATCACCAAGTCGGAAAAGCACACGCTGAACCAGCAGGAAAATGCGGTGAGCAAGCAGATCGGGAAGTAATCACGCCCGCAAGCGTTGACTGCTTTCCGGGTCGAACAACAGGGCGTGGCGACCTTCGCAGGACAGCGACATCGCCACGCCTGCCGCCGGCAGCACGGTTTCACCCTGCATCCGCACCACGCTGGCCTGACCAGCAACCGAAAGGTGCGCGAAGGTCTCGCTGCCCAGTGCTTCGACCACACCGACGATTGCCGGCATTCCCTGCCCACCTGCTTCACCCAGCACCATGTGTTCGGGCCGCAATCCGACCTTGACCACGCGTCCGTGCCAATCCCCCGGAATGGCTGCACCGGCGAGACCCAGCATCGAACCATCATTGAAGACCAGCCGCGGGCCGGCAGGATTATGAATATCCAGCCGGCCCTGCAGGATGTTCATGGCCGGACTGCCGAGGAACGTCGCCACGAACAGATTGGCGGGATCGCGATACAGCACCATTGGCGTATCGATCTGCTGGACTTTGCCGTCACGCAACACCGCGATGCGCTGGCCCAGGGTCATCGCCTCGACCTGATCGTGGGTGACATAGATCATCGTGGTGCCGAGGCTGGCATGGATGCGCGCGATCTCGGTGCGCATTACCGCACGCAATTTGGCGTCGAGGTTGGACAGCGGTTCGTCGAGCAGGAACACCCGCGGCTCGCGCACCAGCGCCCGCCCGAGCGCGACGCGCTGGCGCTGCCCGCCCGAGAGCTGGCCAGGCTTGCGATCGAGAACCTTGTCGAGTTCGAGCATCTTCGCGGCGTCTTCGACGCGGCGGCGGATTTCGGTGGCGGCGACCCGGCGCAGGCTCAGCCCGAAGCCGAGGTTTTCGGCGACGCTCATGTGCGGATACAGCGCATAGCTCTGGAACACCATCGCGATGTCGCGATCCTTCGGCGCGATGTCGTTGACCACACGATCGCCGATCCGCAGCGTACCGGAAGAAATCTCCTCGAGGCCGGCGATCATTCGCAGCAAGGTCGATTTGCCACAGCCGGACGGGCCAACCAGCACCAGGCGCTCGCCATCGGCGACCTCGAAGCTCGCGCCTTCGACAGCGACATGGCCATTCGGGTATTCCTTGCGGACCTGCTCCAGGCTCACATTCGCCATGCATCGCTCCAATCGCACAATGTTTTTGGCGGCATCGGGTGCAAGCTGGGCGATGTCGCGATATCCTAAATGTAACCGCTTACACAGTGCTCCGCCATGCCGACGAACCAAGCCCAGAGTCCTCGCTTCCCCGCTGGCTTCCTATGGGGATCCGCCACCGCCGCCCACCAGATCGAAGGCTATCCGCTGGCCGATGGCGCCGGCCCGAGCATCTGGACACGTTTCGCGCATACGCCCGGGATGACCCTGAATAACGATAACGGCGACATCGCCTGCGACCACTACCACCGCTGGAAGCAGGACGTCGCGCTGATGCGCGAGCTCGGGCTAAAAGCCTATCGCTTCAGCACGTCATGGTCGCGCATCCTGCCTGATGGCACCGGACGAGTGAACCAAGCCGGACTCGACTTCTATTCGCGGCTGGTCGACGAATTGCTGGCGAACGACATCGAGCCCCTGCTCACCCTCTACCACTGGGACCTCCCGGCGGCGCTCGACGACCGCGGCGGCTGGCTGAATCGTGACATCGCCCACTGGTTCGCCGAATACGGCGACGTGCTCTACCGCGCGCTCGACGGACGCGTGAAGAAATGGGTGACGCTGAACGAGCCGTGGGTCGTCACCGATGGCGGCTACCTGCATGGCGCACTGGCGCCGGGACATCGCAGCAAGTACGAAACGCCAATCGCCACCCACAACCTGATGCGTGCGCACGGTGCGGCGGTGCAGGCCTATCGCGCGAGCGGCAAGCACGAGATCGGGCTGGTGGTGAACATCGAACCGAAGTATCCGGCCAGCGATTCGACGGAAGACGCGGCGGCGGTGAAACGCGCGCATGCCTACATGAACGAGCAATACCTGGATGCCGCGCTGCTCGGCCGTTATCCGCCGGAGCTCAAGCAGATCTTCGGCGACGCCTGGCCGGAGTGGCCCGCGGAAGATTTTGAATTGATCCAGCAGAAGCTCGACTTCATCGGCATCAACTACTACACCCGCAGCGTTACCAAGGCCGCGACCAGTTATCCTCTGGATACTGCCGTGGTGAAACAACCACTCGGCACGTATACCGAAACCGGCTGGGAAGTGTTCCCGCAGGGACTGACGGACCTCCTGCTGTGGTCGAAGGAACGCTACGGCAACATTCCGACCTACATTACCGAGAACGGCGCTGCGTTCTTCGATCCGCCGACCGCCGAAGGCGGCCGCGTGCGCGATCCATTGCGCATCGACTACCTGCAGAAACACATCACGGCGATCGGGCGCGCCATCGAGGCCGGCTGCGATATCCGCGGCTACATGGTGTGGTCGTTGCTCGACAACCTCGAATGGTCGCTCGGCTATTCGAAACGTTTCGGCATCGTCCACGTCAATTACGGCACTCTGGAACGCACGCCCAAGGACAGTGCCCGCTACTACTCGAAGGTCGCCGCAACCAACGGCGCGTCGCTGGCGGAACCGCTGCCTTACTGAGCGATTTCTATCTCGACCTTGCGGGCGTTGGCAGGAATCGCCAGCGTTCCGTTTTGCCATTGCGCGGTACGGCCATGGATGCGCGTCGTGCCGGGTTTGCGGTCCTTGAACGGCCACGGCAGCAGGAAACCGTGCGGCGGCTTCGCGTCACCGTCGAATGCCAACGACAAGCGATCGCCCCGTAGCGCGAACGTGTAACCCAACGTTCCCCATGGCGTGTGCAATCCATGGATGCCGACTCCGCGCCCTTGCAGCCATGACGGCGGAATGCCGGCGGCGATGACCATCGCCGCTGCATCGTTGTCGTAAGCGAACATTTCGACTGCCGATCGCGCGGCCTCCGATTCGACCCAGGCATGCGGCAGGTCGCCGACGAAGAACGGCACGCGCGCCGTGCGCGAGACGACCTCCGCCCATTGGTTCCACTGCGGAGGTTGTTGTTGCGTCAGGAACCAGCGCATCGCGTCGTTGGCGCGTTCGCGCCAACCCAGCCGCACGAAAGTGCCCACCACCCGCAACTCGTAGGGCGTGTAGTCCTTCCATTCGAGCCGACCATCGCGACGTTGCTCGAATCGCGACCAGTATTTCCGGAAGGTGTTGTCGAGCAATGGCTGCGGCAGTTTGTCCTGCAATCCCGCGAACGTCAGCAACACCGATGTCGATGTCGCATCGAAATCGCCCAATTCCGCCGAGCCGGGAATGAAATCGATCTTGTGCTGTTCGGCAGCCAGGCGGATCGATGCGAGGAAGGCACGCTCGAAATTATCTCCGGCCTGCGCATATCGCGATTTTTCCTCGGCGTCACCCAGCCAACCGGCGATGTCGGCGGCATCGCGATAGCCGCGCAGCGCCCATGCATCGTCCCAATAGGAATGCACGGGCTTGGCCGAATAGCCCTCGTGGCTGATCGAGGCAGGCATCAATCCGCGCAGTGCCGGATTGGCGATCGCATCCTCCTTGGCGTCGTTCTCCCTGCGCAATTCGTCCATGTAGGCGACGGCAGCGCGGACATGCGGCCACATCGACTCCAGCAGCTTCCAGTTGCGGGTATGGCGATAGTGTTGGGCGACGGCATGGATCAGTTCGCCATGGCTGTCGTTCTCGGGCACCGGATCGCTGCCCCGCTCGTCGACGCAGCACGGCACCTTGCCATTGTCGAACTGGTACGGCGCGTACCAGCGCAGGTAGTCGGTCACCGCATCGTTATGCCCGAATGCCAGGAGAACATCGCTGATCATCGCACCGTCGCGAATCCACGAACGCGCATACGAGCGCGTGCCCGGCTGCAGGCGTGGGCCATCGCGCGAAATCAGCATCCACGCCAGCGCAGTCTTCACGCTGTCGGTGAGATGGCGACCCTCTGCCGGGGCGTCGATGCGGACTCGGCCAAGCATGTCGCGCCAGCGGGCCGTCATCCGTAGCTGCGCGTGCGCGGCTTCACCTGCTGCAAGCGACGCACTGCCGCGATCCAGCTGCGCAGCCCAATCAATTTCGCGCGTTTCGCCCGACTTGAGCGTCATCCGGTAGATCACCGCGCCCGATGCAAGTCCGTCCGCATCCTTGGTCGAATGTGCACCAGAGCCTTCTCCGCGCTCGAGGCGCTGCACTACTTCACCACCGTCGAAGTTTCCCGCGAACGCGTTGTCGGGAACGCGTGACAACTCCACCCGCGGCTTTCCGTCGAGCTCGATCTGGCGATCATGCAAAGACAATGCGTGGATCGGCGCATGGCCACCTGGCGTGCTCAGGAACTGCCTGGGTGGGTTAACCTGCATCGGCCGCACCGCCAGCGTCAATGCCAGCTTCTGCGGCTTCGTGGTGCTGTTGCGCAGGCGATAACGGGTGATCAGTCGCGACGCACCCGGTTTCCCATCACCAAAGCTGGTGATGTCGAGCGTCCAGTGCGGGTGCGTCCAACGCACGCTCGGGATCGGCAGCGCGCCGTCCTGCAGCGACTGCGTCGTCTTGACGTCAGCCCAGGTGACCAGTTTGCCTCCATCGAGCACGAAGGGTTCGATGCTGGCGTCGCCGCGCGCGAGTTCGACCGCACCATCCTCGCTCATCAATCCGTGCTGGTGCCCGCCGCTGATGCCGAGCAACGTCCAGTACGGCTGCTCGCCGGAGAAGCCGCGAGGCCACAGTCCGCGCCGATCCTCCTTCGCCATGGCTGCGAGGAACGCCGTCCTGTTTTCGCCCGTGGCTAGCGGTTGCAACGCGACGTCCGCCAGCGCGTATCCCTTTGCCGTCGCACTGCGCAAGACCCGCAAGCGCAGATAGCGCGCTTCGGATTCCGGCAGGAACAACAGGTCGACACCACCATCGCCGCCATGCACTTCCCGCGCGGCCAGCCATTGGCGGCCGTCCTCGGACAGATCGACGGCGTAGTCGGTCGCGTGCAGCCCTGGTTGCCACTGCAATCGCAGTCCTCCGAATTCGCGCGATGCGCCGAAATCGAGTTGCAGTACGTGCTTCCCTGATGGCGCGCGCCACGCAGTTTGCGGATCTCGATCCACCGCATAGGAAGCGACGCCATCCCCCATCGAAGTATCGGCATTTGCGGATATCGGGCCAGGTGCGCCCACCGGCGGCAACTCGCGGAAACCGAGATCGGCAATACAGGCCTCGCCCGCGCCGCCCTTGGCCGCGCTCACCGTCAATTCAAGCGACGCGCTTTCCTTCAGCGTGCGATCGCTACCCGGCCCCCATGCGAAATCGATCTGGCGCTTGCGGATGCGCAGCGGTGCCCATGCCGATGGCAATTCAACCGAAGGCTTGCGCGACCACCACACATTATCTCCGGTGGCATCACCGAACTTGAACTCGATATTGTTGGCCGGTCCCTTGCCGCGCCATTGCAGGTCGAAGGCGTAGTTGGCTGGATAATGCAACAGCAATGTCCGTTTCGCGACTGCGTAACCGGAACGCCCACGGAAATCGTAATCGAGGCATAGCGCCTTTCCGGACGGACCGTCGACCCGCCTGATCTTCGCGGAAACGCCGTCGGAAGCGACCGCAGACCAGAGCGAGAGATCGCGAAAATCATCGAGCGTGCGGCGATCCTGCGCATGCACGGGAGTTGCGGCGAGCACCAGAAACGCGACAAAAAAACGTGGTGCGCAAGTGGGACTACTCACCCTTTCACGCTCCCCACCAGCAAACCCTGGATGTAGTAGCGCTGCAACACCAGAAACAACACCAATACCGGCAGGATGGTCACCACCGATCCCGCCATCATCAGTTCGTTGTCCTGCACGTGTTCGCGCGACAGCGATGCCAGCGCGACCGGCAAGGTCTGCAACGACTGGTCGCCGAGCACGATCAATGGCCACATGAAATCGTTCCACGCACCAAGGAAACTGAAAATCCCCAGCGTGACCAAGATCGGTTTCAGCACGGGCAGCACGATCTGCCAGAAAATCCGCCATTCGCCGGCACCATCGATGCGTGCGGCTTCCAGCAGTTCATCCGGGATCGAACGCGCGTATTGCCGCACCAGATAGATCCCGAAGATGCCCGCCAGTCCCGGCACCATCGCCCCGACCCAGGTATTCACCAGGCCCATTTCCTTGAGCAGCAGGAACAGTGGCATCATCGCCACCTGCGCCGGGATCACCAGTGCCGCCAGCATCGCCCGAAACACCTTGTCGCGACCGCGCGAGCGCAGCTTGGCGAAGGCATAACCGGCCAGCGTGTTGACCAGCACCGACGACGCCATCACGCCGATGGAAATGACCAGGCTGTTGACGAAATGGCGCCCCATGCCGGAGCGCTCGAACAATTGCCGGTAGTTCTGCAGTGTCGGTGTCGACGGCAACCATGGCGCGGGGAAATGGCTGGCCTCGCCCGGCTGCATGAAGGAGACCGACAGCATCCACAGCAACGGGCCGAGGCTGAGCGCGGCGATCATCACCAGCAACAGATTGACCATGATCGTGGTAGAAACACGCGAATTCATGCTTCCGCTCCACGACGGCGCGCCAGCCACAACAGGCCGCCCGTGCAGGCACTCATGATCAGGAACAGCAGGAAGGCGACTGCCGAGGCGTTGCCGAGGTTCCACCATTTGAAGCCTTCCTCGTACATGAAATAGAGCACGCTCTCGGTGCTCTGCAACGGCCCGCCCTGCGTCATCACGTACGGTTCGGCGAACAGCTGGAAGTAGCCGGCCATGGTCAGGATGCCGACCAGCATCAGGATCGGGCCCAGTGTCGGCAAGGTGATATGGCGGAATTGTTTCCATGTCGACGCGCCATCGATGCGCGCCGCTTCGTAGAGATCCTCCGGAATCGCCTGCAATCCGGCCAGGAAGATGATCATGTTGTAGCCGAAGTTCTTCCACACCGCGAACAGGATAATGGTCGGCATCGACCAGGCCGGCGATCCCAACCAGTCGATCGCATCAATGCCCAGCGCCGACAGCCCGGAATTCACCATGCCATAGCGGGTATGGAACAGATAGCGCCAGATCACCGCGACCGCGACGATGGTCGTGACCACCGGCGCGAAGAACGCGGTGCGGAAGAACGGCTTGAAACGCGCGGTTTTCGCATGCAGCAACAATGCTGCGCACAGCGATGCCGTGACCGACAGCGGCACGCCGACCAGCACGAAATAGAAGGTATTGCCCAGCGATTTCCAGAACAGCGGCGTGTGCAGCAGCGACCAGTAATTGCGCAACCCGACCACACGCAGGTTGTGATGGTCCGCAAGCGCGTAGATGTCGAAGTCGGTGAAACTCAACGCCAGTCCGGCCAGCACCGGCAGCAGGAAGAACAGGCCGATCACGATCAGCGCCGGTGCGACGAACATCCAGCCGGCAAACCGCGCGTTCATTGCACCCCCTGCCCGCGCTTGTGGTCGAGCATCCAGCGCCGCTTGGCGAGGATGGCATCGGTGCGGCGATCGAGGTCGGCCGCCGCCGCATCCACGTCCGTCTTGCCTTGCGCCACCTGCTCTCCGACGATGCGCATCTCCTGGGCGATGCGCTCCCACTCCGGCACCTTGGGTGGCGGTACCGCGCGTTCCATCTGCTCGCGGAACACATTCATCATCGGATCGTCCACCAATGTCGGCGCCGCCCAAGCCGAACGCCGCGACGGCAGGTCGCCAGTCAACTCATGCAATCGCATCTGTTGTGCCGGCTGCGACAGCCACTGCACCAGTGCCCAGGCATCGCCCTGTCGCCTCGATGAACGGAAGACCACGAAGCTGGTTCCGCCCATGATCGAACGACCGGGGCCCTCGGGGCCGGGCAGCGGCATCGTGCCCCAGGCGCCGTCGAGCGAACGCGGCAATCGCTTGCGGAATTCGGAAATATTCCATGGCCCGCTGATGTAGTACGCGAACAGGCCGTTGCCGAATTCGTCCCAGACATTCGAGATGCGGGTGTTGTCGAGTCGCGGCGCATAGTCGGCATCGAACATCTGCTTGTAGAACGCCAGCGTGCGCTTGAATCCGGCGCTGCGGAAATTACCATAGCGTCCTTCGTCGCGCAGCAAGGGTTCCTGTTGCTGGATGGCGAGATTGAGCAACGGCTCGAACTCGTTGGTCGGCAGCAGGATGGCGTATTTGTCACTCCCCTGTTTCTTCTTCACCGCGTCCATTGCGGCCAGCCATTGGTCCCAGTTTTGCGGCATGGACTTCACCCCTGCGTCCTGCAACAGATCGCGCCGCTGGTACGGCACGCGCGTTTCCGCGTACCACGGCACGGCCCAGATCTTGCCGTCGATGCGTCCAGTGTCCCAGGAACCGGCAAAAAAATCGTTGCTGTCGAGGGAGGATGCAGCGATGCGTTCATCCAGCGGTGCCAGCGCGCCCAGCGCCTCGAACTCCGGGATCCACGTCGTGCCCAATGGCACCACGTCCGGCAGTGCATCGCCGGCGAACGCCGTGAGCAGCTTCTCGTGTGCCGCAGTCCACGGCACCTGCTGCAGATCGACACGGATGCCCGGATGCGTGCGTTCGAATTCCGGCAACAGTTTCGCGACCGCCTCGCCTTCCTGACCCATCGCCCAGAAGCGCACGACGTGGCGACGGCCGTCGGTGCGGCTGCACGCGGCAAGCACCAGCAGCGACATCGCCAACACCCGGCGCAATAGGCCGTTCATCCCCGCGCGCCCGCCAGCCAGCCTCCGGTGAAGCCCGCGCGCTTCAGGCCACGGATGATATGCGGATTGCGCCGCATCACCTTCCAGACGAATCCACTGCGATAGTTTTCCGTCATCAACACGATCGGCCCCTGGTCGAGGCCGAGATAGTCGCGATCGACCCACACGCCATCAGCGATATGCCCATGCTGCAGTTTCACGGAAGTATCGGTCATGGTCGGATTGAACGCATCGAAGAACCCGTAGCGTCCGTAGATCGCCTTGCCGTAGCGCGCATGCATCGCCTCGATCGCCGGAATCACGACTTCCGGCGCGAACGGCATCGATCCCGCCGCTGCGGTCGGCGCGATGGTGCCATCATCCAAACTGTATTCGCGGCCGACGCCACGCGCGGTGTAGGTATGGAATTGCCGCTTCACGCCATTGATCGTCAGCGCGACATCGGCCGGCCCATCGGAAGGCGTCAGCCCCCAGACATCGGCGCCATAGCCGCGCCAACCCATCGGATTGGCGATGGCATAGGCACGATGCGCCAGCGTGGCACGCCGGCTGTTTTCGAAATAATCGATGCCCGCCGTGCGCGACCAATCGTCGCGAATGCCGCGGAAATCGATCCAGACATGGCTGAATTGATGCCCGAACAATGGCGGAAAACTCAAATATGTCTGCCCCTGGAACTCTCCCCAACTCACGCTATAGGTCTTCGTCCAGGCATCGTAGGCATCGCGTTGCACCGGATGGGTTGGCGACGCCAGCGCCAGCACATAAACCATCAGAGCTTCGTTGTAGCCCTCCCAATCGCTGTGGATGAATCCGCTTTCGGGCTTCCAACCCATCGAGATCAGCGGCTTGCGCACCTGAAGCCAGGTCCAGTCTGCGCGCCGGTAGAGGCGTTCCGCCAACTGGCGGATCTCGCGTTCGCTGGCGTTGTCGCGATCGTAATAGCTTTGTGCGAACAGTGCACCGGCGAGCAGCCACGCCGTATCGACGGATGACAGTTCACACTGGGCCGAGCGCGTGCCATCGGACATTTCCAGAAAGTGATAGAAAAATCCGTGGGTGCCGGAGACCCCATGGGCATCGTTCCCCTGCTTCGCGCGATCGAAGAAGCGCAATGTCAGCAAGGTGCGGCGTGCGGCTTCCTGGCGCGTCATCCAGCCCCGCTCGACGCCGACACCGTAAGTGGTCAGGCCGAAGCCCACCGCCGCGATGCTGGAAAACGACGGGCTGGGCCAGCGATCCGGAATCAGACCGCTGGCGGGATCGGCACGCTCTGCGAAAAAATCGAAGGTCCGGCGCTGGAGGTCGGCGACCAGCGCAGGGACAGCATGGGTGTCAGCCGGCCCGCGATGCGAAGGCGGCCTTGGCATCGCATGCGCCACCCCGACACACACCACGAACAGACCGGTCAAAGCCCGTTTTACCTTGCTCCTACCCAAGCTTTTTCTCACCTTTCCAACCCGGCCTTGATGCAGAATTGAATCGAATGTAAGCGTTTACAATTTCGAATGCAAAAGTTTTCCGCAACCTTTTGTTGTGCGCCGCATCAAGTCTCGACGGTACGTTTTTGGACGGTGCACTCACTCATGTTCGGTCGCAGCGCGGCGATCGCTGGCATGGAAAACCAATGGAATGGAGCGGCGCTCGCGCCCATTCGATCCAGCCGTCGGACGACGTGCAACATTGGCGCACGACCTTCGAAACCCACGACAACAAGGGCGGGGTCGAGTACGAAGTTTTAGCGACGGTCCTCAGGAACTGATGATCAATCTGCCCCAACCGCTGCCGCTTCCAGGCCTCGAAGTAACCTGGGGCGAGGCGCCGAAATCGGTCCGGCTTGAAGAACGCGACGCGCAAGCCCAGCGGACAACGCTGGCCGACGATCCCGACGCGTTAGGCGAAACCGTATTCCTCTCCACGGCGACGCCGCGTGCATTCACGACGATGGCGTGATCGGTCACACCATCGCCGCGGCCTTGCAATGGCGATCGATGAACGCCTGGTGCGGCGGCATGGATTGCGCGCAGGTCGAAATCACCTTGCCGACGTGTTCGACGAAGTTGAACACGTCTCCTTCCGGCATCTGCTCGATGATCGGATGAAACACCTCGGGCATGATGCGCTGCCCGAGCATCACCTGCACCCAGCTCTGCTGGGCAAAGAACTCCTCGCCATTGCGATAGAAACGGCCGGAACGCCGGAACAGGTCGATGTTCTCCTGCAGGCTGTCCGGAACGGACATGGTCCGGCAATGATTCCAGAACGGCGTGTCATCGCGCTCGGTCGCCTTGTAGTGCAGGACGATGAAGTCGCGGATGCGGTCATAGTCGAAATCGACGGCACGGTTGTAGCGTTCAACCAGCAGCGGATCGAAACCCGCATCCGGGAACATGTCGATCAGGCGCACGATGCTCATCTGGATCAGATGGATGCTGGTCGATTCGAGCGGCTCCATGAAACCGCTGGCCAGGCCGACCGCCACCACGTTCTTGTCCCAGAATCTCCTGCGTTTGCCCGCGATGAAACGCAACGGCCTCGGCTCGGCCAATGCTTGGCCATCCAGATTGGCCAGCAAGGTCGCGGCGGCTTCGTCATCGCTGACGAATTGGCTTGAGTAGACATAACCGTTGCCGACACGATGCTGCAGGGGAATCCGCCACTGCCAACCTGCAGGCCGCGCCGTGCAACGGGTGTAGGGCGTCGGCGCTGTGGTCACGGCGCAAGGCACGGCCAGTGCACGATCGCAGGGCAGCCACTGGCTCCAGTCCTCGAAGCCGGCCTTCAAGGTTTGCTCGATCAGCAATCCCCGGAATCCCGAGCAATCGATGAACAGATCGCCGGCGATACGTTCGCCGCTCTCCAGCACTACCGCGTCCACGAAGCCATCCTCCGGCCGTTGCAACACCTGCACGATCTTGCCCTCGTGCCGGATCACGCCCAGCTTCTCTGCATACCCGCGCAGGTACTTCGCATATGACGCAGCGTCGAAGTGGTAGGCATAGGCGATGTTGGCCAATGGCGACGTCGCCGGAACATCGGTAGCCGGCGGCATGAAGCGCCCATGTTCGGCAGCTTCCGACTGCAAGCCATAGTGGCAATAGGCTTGCGCACGCCCAGCCTTGCGCGCGCGCAGCCAGTATTGATGGAACGCCACGGGACCAAGATCCTGTCCCACCGAACCAAAGCCGTGGTAGTAAGTGTCGCCGATGCGTGCCCAGTCGCAGAACTGGATGCCGAGCTTGAACGTCCCTTGCGTCGCTTTGACGAAATCCGCTTCATCCAGGCCCAGCACTTCCGCGTTGAAGGTCCGGATGTGCGGAACCGTGGCTTCACCCACGCCGACGATACCGATCTCGTCGGATTCGACCAGATGGATTTTGCGGTGCTTGCCGAGATGCCTTGCCAGCGCGGCTGCGGCCATCCAGCCTGCCGCACCGCCGCCCACGACGACAATGTCCCCGATCGCGTTTTCGTTCATCGCTACTCCTCAAGACAAGACCCGCTTGCGCGGGCCTTGTCGTCTTGCTGCACTCGCAGTGCGTCAGAAGAACACCCGCATGCTCATGAACAGCGTGCGCGGCGGGGTGTATTGGGAACCATATTGGCTGAGACGGAGATTGTTCGGCTGACCGTTGGTCCAGCCATCCCAATCGTATTGGCTGCGGTTGGCCCAATTGAACGCATTGATCAGGTCGCCGCGAATCTGCATGGTCAGTCCCTTGTACAGCTTGATGTCCTTGGACAAGGACAAATCAAGCTCCTTCACGCCGTATGCGCCCTTTCCGTCGAACGCCGTCGGTACCGGAAGGTTGCCCGATCCGGCCCAGCCATCCGCCACTTCGTTCTGCGGTGGCGGCGTCGACAGCGTCAGCTTGCCCGATGCGGTGATGCCCCATGGCAGGTCGTAGATGCCGGTGACGACCAAGCGATGCTTGGGCACCGCCTTCAGCGGGATGAACGGGTAATCGCCAATGGTCGCAGCATCGAACGAGTAGTGTTCGTCACCGCCACGGTTGCCACGTGCATGCGAATAGGTGTACGCCACCGTCGCCCCCCAACCCGAAGACTTGGTATAGGGTTTTTCTGCCGAGAGCAGCAGCTGCGTGGTCTTGGTTTCGATGCCGTTGTCACCCAGGATCAGGGCGCCGAAGCCCGGAGGACTGTGCTCCCACGGCTGGGCGATACCGCCCCACGAGGGCGTGCCAAAGAAGGCGCCATTCGGGTAGCGGTTGCCCAGGGTGAAGACGAAACCGTTCTTGCTGGTGATATTCGACACCGTCGCCGACGTATTCCAGTCGCCCAGCTTGGAGCGCAGGCCCAGCGAATACTGATCCGAATACGGCGCCTTCATCTTGTTGTTCATCAAGTCGATTTCGCCATTGCGCGATCCGGGCTGGACCAGACCCGCGAGCCCGGTGCTGCCGCCGCCGAGGTAACTCGGATTCCAGTTGGCGCAGCTCCCCACGGCCGGCGTGGTGCAGCCCCCCGACTCGATGAACTTCACGGTGTAGTTGGACAGCGCCGACTTGACCTGTTCCAGTCCCATGTAGTCATACAGGTTGCGGTCGTAGCTGCGGCCGGCGCCACCGAACAGCACCAAGGTTTCATCGCCACTGATGTCGTAGGAGAAGCCCAGGCGCGGCGCCCAGTTGCCCTTGGACGGTTTGCGATTGTGGCCGTTGCCAATGTAGTCGTCGATATTGACGCCGCCCTTCGCCAGCGATTGTCGATAGGTCTGGCCTGGCGGCGCATCCTGGGTCGTGTCAGGCCCATTCAACGCCGCGACGACTTCAGCAGGGGTGACGAAGTTGGTGTACGAAGGAATCTTTTCATAATCCCAACGCACGCCCAGGTTCAACTGCAGGCGATCGGTGACGTCCCAGTCGTCCTGGATGTAGAACCCGTACTGCTTGTCCTTGGTCGTCACCGAGGGCGTGCCGCCGACAAACGCCAGATTGAACTTGACCTCGTACGGAATGGTTGCGGTGCCGGCCGGCACGCCGACAACACTGCCGTTGTTGACCATGTAGTAGAAGGACGGATTGGCCGTGGAGTTTTCGCTCTGGGTCAGGTCGACCTGCTTGTACTTGAAACCGACCTTGATGACATGGCTGCCATGCCAGTCGATGCGGTTGAAGGTCAGGTCGTCCTGGAAGGCCGGGCCCTTCTGGCCCTTGCGCTGAATCGCCAGACCACTGGTGGCGTCGTCGAAAATCAGGACGTCGTTTTCGTTCTGCTTCGCGGTGTACACCGACTGGCCGCCGAAGCTGTACGCGGTCGGGTTGAACAGTACGTTTTCGTAGGTGAACCTCGCCTCGTTCAGATACGAATCACCGTAGTGTTCCCAGCGCAGGTCGTAGCGGCTTTCGCGATTCGCGTTGTTCTTGGCGGCGCGCGCCGTGGTGTTGCCACCGACGCTGTCGCGACTGTCTTCCTTGCGAATCTTCGCGGAAAACTCCAGCTTGTCGTTGTCACCGATCGACCAGTCGAGCTTGCCGAAAAACAGGTCTTCCTTGAATGGAGCCGATACCGGCCCGAACTCCTGCTGCACCCGCTGCGGGAGGTATTGCGTATAGCTGCTGAAGTTGGAGGGAACCGTGACCGGATCGGCCGGCGAGACGAAGCGCTTGCCTTCGTAACTCACGAAGAAGTGCATCCTGTCCTTGATGATCGGGCCGCCGAGGGCAAGTCCGAATTCGTTCTGGCGCGTCTTGAGCTTGTCCGTGCCGGGCGCCTCTTCCGCGGCCGCGCGATCACGCCAGCTGGTGTTGGTATGGCGGCCGAACACCTCGCCATGGAACTGGTTTGTACCCGACTTGGTCTGGGCGACGATGGCCGCCGACCCGATCTGGTCGAATTCGGCCTTGTAGTTCGAGGAGACGACCTTGTATTCGCCGATCGCGAGTTGCGGGAACGGGTTGCCCCTGCTTTGCTGTTGGCCAGAGACGCCACCGAACAGATAGCTCTTCTGGCCGACACCATCGATGTAGACGTTGACCGCCGATGTTTGCTGGGCGCCGCCACGAATATCCGAATGACCGGAACTGTCGGTGGTGAACTGCATGCCTGGCACGGTATCGGCGAACTCGAGGAAGTTGCGCGTCAGCTGCGGCACGGTGTTGATCTGCTTCAGCGAGATGTTCTTGCCGACTTCGGAAGTCTTCCTCTCGATCAGAGCACCGGTCACCGTCACCTTGCCCAGTTCGCCTGCCGGCGTTCCAGCCGCGCTACCGGCAAGGTTGAGGTTGACCGAAGTCGCCACCGCCAAAGTCACGGTCTGCGCGGCGCCCCCCGCTGCTTCAACACGATAGGTGCCTGGCTCGAGACCGACCAGCGCGTAACTGCCATCGGCGTTGGCGCTGACCTTGCGGGTCACCCCCGAGGCCGTGTTGGTCGCGGTGATTTGCGCGCCGGGGGGCGCCTTGCCGCGCAAAGTCGCATTCGATGATTGCGCCAACACCGGCGCCGACATCGCGCCGAGGCAGGTACACAACGCGACAGTGAGCAGCCTGCGCTGCAGGCGGGAGCGGGAGGATCGTTTGTGTTCGTTTTTCATGAGACTGACCTCATGGTGCGGGTTGGTGGAGGGCGCGGGGAATTGCATGGGGCGCGATGTCTTGCAGATTGCGGGTCGATTCGCGGATGACCAGTTTCGGCACGACCAGGTCGATGTGATCGCCTTCGGGCACCAACAGGCGGCGCATCGCCCGCGCGCCGAGTTCGACGATGTCCGCGCTTACCGTGGTCAGGCGTGGCCAGGTGCAGGACGACAAGGGAATGTCATCGAAGCCGGCCAATGCGATGTCGTCAGGCACGCTCAGGCCCTTGCGCGAGAGCGCGAACAGGCAGCCCAGCGCCATCTGGTCGTTGGCGGCGAATACCGCATCCGGGCGCTCCGCCAGGCCTGCGATGTATTCACCGGCTTCGTGCCCGCGCGTCACGGTGAAATCGCCGGGCAGGATCCACGGGGTCACCGAAGGCAGCAATTCGCGCATGCCAACGACATAGGCCTGCTGGCGTTCGCGTGCTTCGAAGTTGTCTTCGGGACCGGAAATGAACGCAATGCGCCGGTATCCGCACTCGACCAGGTGCGCGACGATGGCACGGGCACCGGTGTAATTGTCGACGTTCACCGCGGGCAGTTCGGCGCAGGCCGACAAATGGCTGTTGATCAGCACCGTCGGCAACCCGGTCAGGTCCTCGATCAATTGTTCGCCGGTATCGACCTGAGGCGACATGATCAGCAGTCCGTCAACGCGTCCCCGCATGGCCTGCAGCACTTGCTGCTGTGCCTTGGGATCGGGATGGCTGCTCGACACCAGCAACTGATGACGTTGGGCGCGAGCTTCGCGTTCGATACCGTGGATCAGTTCGGAGAAGAATTCACCCTCGAAGTCCGGCAGCACTACCCCGACGGTATGCGTGCGTCGGCTGCTCAGGCTGCGGGCGGCGTGATGCGGCTGGTAACGCATCTCCTCGGCCACCTTCAGCACCTTGGCGCGGGCCGCCGGGGTCACGTTGTCGTGCCCGTTCAGCGCACGGGACACGGTCGCCACTGAAACCTTCGCGCGCAACGCGATGTCCTTGATGGTGACCGTCATTCCGCTTGCCCACCCCAGCCCAAACCCCGAGTCGAGTCGAATGTAAACGTTTACAAGCGAGGATGTAAAGACTTCGTTGCAACTTTCGATTGCGCATTGCAACAATGCGCGCCGGTATTGCGGGACCTGGCTGCGACGCCCGTTTCAGCGCGTCGAAACGACCTCGAACGAACCTTTCAAGGTGGCCTCGGAGCTTCCGCCGATGAATACGTCGAAACGGCCTGGCTCAACCACGTCGTGCATCGCAGCATCGTGGAAAGCGTAGTCATCACGCCCGAGCTCGAACTCCACCACCCTGCTCTCGCCAACATCGAGGTGGATGCGACGGAATCCACGTAACTGACGCACAGGGCGCGTCACGCTGGCGACCTCGTCGCGCAGGTAGAGCTGCACCACTTCGTCGCCGGCGCGCATGCCGGTGTTGGTCACGGTGACGCTGACCTTCTGTCTCCTGTTCGCCATAATGCGCGTTGATGAGATCTTCAAGTCGCCATAGCTGAACGCGGTGTAGCTCAACCCGTATCCAAAGGGATACAGCGGCGTCCACGGCACATCGATATATTTCGATGTGTACTTCTCGCCCGCGCTGGGCGGACGCCCGGTGTTCTTGTGCGCGTAATAGATCGGCACCTGGCCTACGGTGCGCGGGAAGGTGATCGCGAGCCGCGCCGCAGGATTGACGTCACCGAAGAGGACGTCGCCGATGGCGTTGCCGCCTTCAATGCCCGGGAACCACGCTTCGACCAGCGCCGACGATGCATCCGCCAGTTTGCCCACTGACAGCGGCCGCCCGTTGAGCAGGATCGTGATCACCGGCTTGCCGGTCGCGGCCAATGCATCGGCCAATGCCTGCTGGTTGCCCGGGAGATCGAGCGAGCTGCGGCTGGCCGCTTCCGCGCTCATCTCCGGCCCTTCGCCGACGAACAGCAGTACGACGCCGGAAGATTTCGCCGCCGCGATCGCCGCATCGAAGCCGGAGTGGTCGTCACCAAGCAATCCGGTGCCGCGCGCGTAGGCAACGCGCTGTTCACCGAGCGACTTCTTCAATGCGGCGAGCGGCGTCACCGCATCCTCGGGCTTGCCATCACCGGGCCAGTTACCGAGCATCGCCCACGGCTCGTCGGCCAGCGGACCGATCACTGCGACCTTGCCGATGTCCTTGCTCAAGGGCAACACGTCGTGCGCGTTCTTCAACAAGACGATGGAACGCCCCGCCGCATCGCGCGCCGCATGGCGATGCTCCGCCGTCAGGATGGATGCACGTTCGCGCGCGGCATCGCTGCCGCGATACGGATCGTCGAACAGGCCAAGGCGGCACTTCGCCACCAACACGCGCTCGACCGACGCATCCACGATACCCAATGGCAAATGCCCTGAAGCGACGCGTTGCGGCAGGTCCTTGGCATAGATCTCGCTGACCATGTCAACGTCAACGCCGGCGCGCAGCGCGCGTTCGCCGGCATCGCCACGATTCGCGGCCACGCCGTGATGCAACAACTCCATCACACCGGTGTAATCGCTGACAACGAGCCCGTTCCAGCCCCACTGCTTGCGCAACAGGCCGTTGATGAGCATGCCGTTGGCGTGCATCGGCGTGCCGTCGACTTCGTTGAAGGACGCCATGACCGAGCCGACACCCGCCTTCACCGCAGCGTTGAATGGCGGCAGGTAGACGTCGTACAAGGTCTGCGGCGACATCGAGGCGATGTTGTAGTCGCGTCCGCCTTCGGCCGCGCCATAACCGACGAAATGCTTGGCTGTCGCGAGCAACGAATCGGGCGCGGACAGTTTGCGCCCTTGAAAACCGCGCACACGCGCCGCGGCCATCAGCGATCCCAGGTAGGGATCCTCGCCCGATCCTTCCACCACGCGGCCCCAGCGCGGATCACGGGCGATGTCGACCATCGGCGCAAAGGTCCAGTGGATGCCGCTGGCGCTCGCTTCAACGGCGGCGATGCGCGCAGTACGCTCGGCAAGGTCGGGATCGAAACTCCCGGCCTCCGCCAACGGCACCGGGAACGTGGTGCGATAGCCATGGATCACGTCGTCGGCGAACAGCAGTGGAATCTTCAAGCGCGAACGTGTCACCGCGACTTCCTGCAAGCGCCGCGTCTGGTCGGCCCCGCGTACGCCCAGGAACGAACCGACCTCGCCCGCAGCAATTTCGGCCTCGCCGACGAGACGTTGTTTCTTGGGCCCTGTCGCCGAACCTTGCGCGCCCAACTGATTGAGCTGCCCAAGCTTTTCGGCGGTCGTCATCCGCATCATCAAGGCGTGGATGGCCGCCGTTTGTTGCGCGGGCGTTGCTGCCGCGCTGCATTGGGCGGCGTTTGCATGCCCGGGCAGCAGCAACATGGATGCGATGAGCGCAGGAATTCCAGCAATCACGACACGGGACATGGGAGCTTCCGGACCAGATGAAAATGTAAACGCTTACAATCCTACATTGACGCGGTCAGCATATGCGAAGCATTGGCGCGTCATTGTTCCGTCGGTGCCCTTGCATCAATCTGCAACGCATGGATGTCGGTCTGCATCAATGCATCCAGCGCGGCGTACACCGCGCGGTGGCGCGCCAGCAGCCCCTGTCCGGCGAACGCCCCAGCAACGATCTTCACTTTGAAATGGCCGCGTCCGTCGCGGGCACCGGCATGGCCGGCGTGGCGGGCGCTGTCGTCGATGATCTCCAACGCGTCGGGCCTGAACACCGCATCCAGCGCGGCACGGATCGCCGCGATGCGTGTTTCATTGCTCATGGCAGCACTTTGCGGAACGGCCGCACGTCGACGCGCGTGTAGACGCCAGCGGCGCGATAGGGATCGGCATCGGCCCAGGCGCGGGCATCCTCCAGCGACGCGAACTCCGCGATGACCACGCTGCCGCTGAAACCGGCCGGCCCCGGATCCTCGGCATCGATGGCCGGACACGGCCCGGCGATCAGCAGCCGGCCTTCGTCCAGCAGCGCCCGCAGCCGCGCCAGATGCGCCGGTCGCTGTTCCATGCGCTGGGCCAGCACGTTGTCGCCGTCATGGCCTTCGATCACGTACCACATGCTTCTGCGTTCCCGCGAATTGGATGACGACAGTTTACGCAGTCGACCGGACGGCTGGCCCGTGTATGCTTGTGTGAGGGCAATCACATAACGTGCCGCATGAAGTGGGACACCTTCAATATCCTCGAGCAACTGTTGATCCTGCTGACCATCAGCGGGCAACTGTGGATCTCGACCAAGGTCATCCTCGCCGCCAAGGGCAATGAACGCTACGTGCGCAGCATGGCCTTCGCGACCGGGCTTCTGCTGTTCCTGCTGTGCCGACCGCTGGGCGTGACCTTCGCCGACCTGATGCTCAAAGCCCACGCCCAAGGCAGTCTCTTCAACCTGGTGCTGATCGGCGGGGTAACGCCGTTCCTGATCGGCGTGCTGGTGTCCGAGGGCACGGTACTGGCCCTGCACATGCGCAAGCCGGTGTTCGTGCGCTTCATGCTGATCGTCGCCGCTTTCACCCTGTCGCAGGCGGCCTATACCAACTTCACGGCGGTCACCACCCACGTCACCACGCTCGACAAGGCCTATATCCCCAACCTCTGCTATGCGGTCGCGGTCGGCCTGTGGATGACCTTCCGCTACCACGACGCACGCGGCGAGGCACTGGCCTCCTGAACGGCTCGACTGGACAAGCCGCCCGTGGCCGCTTACGCTTGGATCCCATACGCGGCCAGCGTGCCCCAGCCCCATTGCCTGTGTGCGGCAATCCGGGTCCGCTCCCGCCCTCCGATCCGATTCGCACGACCCGATCGCCCCAGCGGTTGTGGCGGCGTGCATCCCGTTGAACGAATCGCCGGCCTCGCGCCGTATGCATGACTGAATCCGAACAGCCGATCGCCGTCGAGGCGCCCGCCATTCCCGAACACCCCGGTGCCCCGCGGCAGCAGGAAATGCC
>JAFEBY010000092.1 GCA_018242465.1 Pseudomonadota bacterium
GGGGGGAGTGCGGGTGTCGTGGCGACCGTGCCCGGATCGACCGCAGCAGGTTGCGCGCGCGCATCCGGCATCCCGGTGACCGCACGGCCATCGGCCTGCGGGCGTGGCAGCGGTTGCCGCGGTGTATCGGGATTGTCGGATGTCGCCACGCCGGCAGCAGTTGGCTTGCTGCCGTTGCAGCCGGCAAGCGCAAGGGTGGCGAGTGCGACTGCCGTCAGTCGAAGCGACATCTTCATCCTCATTTACCCCCCCCGAGCTTGACCTGCAGGCCGGATGCGGTGACGTCGATATTCGCGATGCTGCGGCCACGCAATTTGTCCTGGTCGGATGCGCTGAAGCGATAGACCGGGTCGTTGCGCGCTTCGTCCTGCAGCCACTGGTTCAATAATGTTTCGACTGCGCCCTGGCCGAATCCGGCGAGCGTGGGGATGTCGACGCGTTCGACCGTGGGTGCATCCAGCATCAGTGCCATCGCGGCAGGATCGAAGCGCAGACCGCTGCTGATGGTGAAGTGGCCGCGTGGCGTCGAGGGATCTGAACCGAAGGCGGCGACGCCGGCATCGAAGTCCAGTTGCAGTCGGTGGCGCTCCGGTTGCAGGTGCAGGCGCGGATGCATGACGCGCACGCTGATCACGCCGCCGAGCTTGCGGTAATCGCGAGGGAAGCGGCGGTCGAGTTGCGACTGCAACTGTTCGGGCGACACCGTGACCCGGTTGGACAGCAGGTCGCCGACAGTGGTGCAGGCGACCAGTGCCAGCGACAGCAGTGCGGCGATCGCCAATCGGAATGTGGGACGACGTGGCATCGGATCGGGTTCCGTTGTGCGTTGCGATGTGGGCGAGGATGCGCTCGGAGGGATGAACGCGATCCCACGGGCATGAAAAAAGCCGGCGCTGGGCCGGCTTTTTTCTGCATCGCGGCAAGAATCAGGCCGCGGCGTCCTTCAGCTTCTTGAGCGGACGGACCTTGACCTTCGTCGACTTCGGACGGGCCTTGAAGGTGACTTCTTCCTTGGTGAACGGGTTGATGCCCTTGCGAGCCGGACGGGCCGGGACTTCCACGGCGGTGATCTTGAACAGGCCCGGCATGGTGAAGGAGCCAGTGCCCTTTTTGTTCACCGAAGCGTGCACGGTGTTTTCCAGCGCAGCCAGGACGGCGCGCACGTCGCGCGACGCGACGCTGGTGAACTCGGCGATGTGGGCGACCAGACCCGACTTGGTCAGGGCTTCCTTGATCGGCTTCATCGTGGCTGCCTTGGGAGCAGCTTTGGCGGCCTTGGTGGCCTTGGCAGCTTTGGCTTTCTTCGTGGCCATGTGTTTTCGCTTTCCTCGGAATAAGTGTGGAATTTGGTTGCGCGGTTGCGACCGGCAACCAACTGTATTGCATGTAAACCGCGTCGCCAAGTCCTGAGGCAAACTTTTTTGCCTTGTTTTTCCGGGTTGGAATCGTCCGGGGGGAATTGTGGGTCGCGATTGCCGGGTGAATGCGTGACGCAGATTCGGAAGATGGGCCCGCTCAACTTGAAGTATTGGATGAGGAATGGGGCCCGGAGGCGCGGCTGCGACTCAGCGCCAGTCGAGTTCGCCGCGGATCACCGTGCATACGCGACCGCCCGACCACACGTCGCCGTTTGTATCGACAGTGAGTTCGATGATGGCGTCATGGCCGACTTCGCGGCCCTGGCTGATGCGATAGAAACCACCGGGGCCGGGCAGTGCATCGCGCTGCGCCAGCCACGCCGCCAGTGTCGCGTTGGCCGCGCCGGATGCCGCGTCCTCGAATTGCGCGGGCGCGCCCACCCAGGCGCGCACGGCCAGGTAATAGACCGGATCGCTGCTGCGCGCGAATGCGCACAGGCCCATGCTGCCGGTGCTGTCGGCGAGTCTTGCGATCGCATTCCAGTCCGGCGTCGCCGCACGAAGCGTGGCTTCGTCGGCGATTTCGGCCAGCCACCAGCGACGTCCGCCATCCATCAATGCCGGTGGCAACGTGCCCAGCGGCAGATTGGCGAGGACATCGCGCAGGCGCGGATCGGAGGCCGAGGCGGTCTCCAGCAGGTGCGCGCGGGGCGTACGTACGGCGATGGTGCGTTCGGCACCGTCGCCATCGACGCGCAAGGGCAGGGCACCGGCGATGCCGTCCTGCACCAGCAACCCGTCCTTCGGTTCGGCGAGCCCGGCTTCCAGCACTGCATGAGCGGTACCGACGCTGGGATGCCCGGCGAATGGGACTTCGCGGCGCGGGCTGAAGATGCGCAGGCGATAGCTGGTGCCGGGTTTGTCCGGTGGGAGCACGAAGGTGGTTTCCGGCAGGCGCGTCCAGCGTGCGATGTCCTGCATGGTGGCGTCGCTGAGGCCACCGGCATCGAGGACGACGGCGAGCGGATTGCCGGCGCCGGGGCGATTGGCGAAGACGTCGACCTGGGTGAATCGGCGCTTGTGCAGAGAAGAAAAAGACATGAAGAATCCGGGGGAATTGCGCGGGAGATTCGCTAGAATCGAGGGTTCATGCCCACAGTCGGACACAGGATGAGTGTAATGCCGCAGATCGTCTCCCCCCCGCGTTGGATCGTACTGAAGTTCGGCGGAACTTCAGTGTCGAAACGCGAGCGCTGGGACACGATCGGCAAACTGGCGAGCGAGCGGCAGGCAAGCGGTGCGCGCGTGCTGGTGGTGGTGTCGGCGTTGTCGGGCGTCACCAACCTGCTGCAATCGGTGGCGGAAGGCAATGGCAACGGTGCGGAAGTCTTCACCCAGCTGGAAACGCGCCATCGCGATTTCTGCGTGAACGACCTCGGCCTCGATGCCGACGTGGTACTCGGCGAGCGCCTGCGCCATTTGCGCGGATTGCTGGTGGATGACCCGCGTGCGGCGATCCGCGAACTCGACTGGCAGGCCGAGGTGCTGGGGCAGGGCGAACTGATGTCGTCGACGCTCGGTGCGGCCTATCTGCGCAGTCGCGGCATGGGCATGCAATGGGTGGATGCCCGCGAATGGTTGAACGCACTGGTGCTGCCCAACGAAAGCGCGTGGTCGGCGCGGCTGTCGGTCAACTGCGAAATCACCGCCGATGCCGGCATGCGCGAACGCTTCCACGCGCAGGCGGGCGATCTCGCCATCACCCAGGGCTTTATCGCCCGCCACGCCGATGGTGGCACCGCGATCCTCGGTCGCGGCGGTTCCGACACGTCGGCGGCGTATTTCGGTGCGCTGCTCGGTGCCGAGCAGGTGGAGATCTGGACTGACGTGCCGGGCATGTTCAGCGCCAATCCGCGCGAAGTGCCCGACGCGCGCCTGCTGGCGCGGCTTGACCACGCCGAGGCGCAGGAAATCGCCACCACCGGCGCCAAGGTGCTGCACCCGCGCTCGATCGCGCCGTGCCGCGAAGCCGGCGTGACCATGCGCATCCTCGATACCAGCCACCCGCACCTCGACGGCACGCGCATCGATGCCCACGGTCGCACCGTGCCAGGGGTCAAGGCAGTGAGCCGCCGCAACGGCATCGTGCTGGTGTCGATGGAAACCATCGGCATGTGGCAGCAGGTCGGCTTCCTCGCCGACATCTTCGATCGTTTTCGCGCGCACGGACTGTCGATCGACATGATCGGTTCGTCGGAAACCAACGTCACCGTCTCGCTCGATCCCAGCGAAAACCTGGTGAACACCAGCGTGCTGGCCGAACTCTCCGCCGATCTTGCGCAGGTGTGCCGGGTCAAGGTGATCGCACCCTGCGCGGCGATCACCCTGGTCGGGCGTGGCATGCGCTCCTTGCTCGATCGCCTGTCCGGGGTATGGGCGACGTTCGGGCGCGAGCGCGTGCACCTGATCTCGCAGTCGTCCAACGATCTCAACCTGACCTTCGTGGTCGACGAATCCGACGCCGACGGCATGATCCCGGCGCTGCATGCTGAACTGATGCGCAGCGGCGCGATGCCGGTACACGAGCCCGGCGTGTTCGGCCCGAGCTGGCAGCAACTGGTGGCGCCACGCGCGCCGCGTCCTCAACCATGGTGGGCGGGCGAACGCGCCAAGCTGCTCGACATCGCCGCGCGCCACACGCCGACCTATGCCTACCACCTGCCGACCGTGCGCGAACGGGCGCGGGCATTGGCGGCGATTCCGGCGATCGACAAGCGCAGTTATGCGATCAAGGCCAACCCGCACCCGGCCATCCTGCGCACGCTGGTGGAAGAAGGCTTCGGTTTGGAATGCGTGTCGTTGGGCGAACTCGAGCACGTGTTCGACTCGGTGCCGAACATCACGCCGCAACAGGTCCTGTTCACCCCGAATTTCGCCCCGATCGACGAATACCGCGCGGCGCTGGAACGTGGCGTCACTGTCACCGTCGACAACGTCGAATTGCTGCAGCACTGGCCGGATGTGTTCCGCGGCAAGTCGCTGTGGCTGCGCATCGACCTCGGCTATGGCGATGGCCACCATGCCAAGGTCACCACCGGCGGCAAGGACGCCAAGTTCGGGCTGTCGGCGCAGCGTTTCGACGAATTCGTCGATCTCGCGCGCTTGCTCGATGTGCGCATCACCGGCGTCCACGCGCACCTCGGCAGCGGCATTGAAACCGTGGGCCACTGGAAAGGCATGATCGATGCGATGGCCGGGTTCGCGCGCCGCATCGGCAGCGTGGAGATCCTCGACATTGGCGGTGGCCTGCCGATTCCCTATCGTCCCGACGAGGATCCGTTCGATCTCGCCGCATGGTCGCAGGGACTATCGGAGATGAAGGCGGTGCATCCGACCTTCAAGATCGCGATCGAACCGGGCCGGTATCTGGTGGCGGAAGCAGGCGTGTTGCTGACCCATGCGACCCAGGTAGTCGACAAGGACGGCGTGCGTCGCGTCGGCCTCGATGCCGGCATGAATACCTTGATCCGCCCCGCGCTGTATGACGCCTGGCACGGCATCGCCAACCTCAGCCGACTCGACGATGGCGACGAGCGGCCGTTCGACGTGGTCGGCCCGATTTGCGAGTCCAGCGACATCTTCGGCAAGGAACGCAGCCTGCCGCGCGCAACCGCTCTCGGCGACGTGATGGTGATCGCCGATGCCGGTGCTTACGGTTACAGCATGGCCAGCACCTACAATATGCGGTCATTGCCACGGCAGGAGATCATTGAATGAGTGCGTGGCGGCTTTCCTCGGGAGTGTTCCAGCGCGATTCCATCCGCGCGTTCCGCTTCGTCGATTGCGGCTTCGACCCGCAGACAGGTGTCGCCAGCCTGCGTTATGCCTTCGATGACAGCCCCGTCCTGACCGAGACGGTCACCATTCCTGGTGCGCCATTCGTACTGGATGATGCCCGCAAGCGCGCGGTGGATGCGGCGACGCGCCTGCTGCACCTGATCGCTGGCGTCAGCTATTACAAGGCGGCAGTGCCGGGGGAGATCCGAATCGAGAACGGGCCGATCGACGCATCGATCGCCGACTATCTCGAGAGCGTGTATCTCAACGGCTTGGGCGAGTTCGCCTATCGCAACGGCCTGAACCTGCACGGCCGCATCAAATTCCCGCGTGCCGATGCAGCGTCATCGCCGGCACCGGCATTGGGCTTGCGCGAACATGCGCTGGTGGCGATCGGCGGCGGCAAGGATTCACTCGTCTCGATCGAGGCCCTGCGTGCTGCCGGCATCGCACAGATGGTGACCTGGGTCGGTGGGTCGCAACTGATCGCACAATGCGCGGCGCGGACCGGATTGCCGACGCTCAACATCGGGCGCCAGATCGCACCGGAACTGTTCGAGCTCAATCGCCAGGGCGCGTGGAACGGCCATATCCCGGTCACCGCGATCAATTCCGCGATCATGGTGCTGGCGGCATTGCTCACCGATGCCGATCAGGTGGTGTTCTCCAACGAACGTTCCGCCAGTTACGGCAGCCTGATCGAAGGCACCGGCGAAGTGAACCACCAATGGTCGAAGGGCTGGGCGGCCGAGCAGGGACTGGCGCGCGTGGTGCGCGAACACGTCGCGGCCGATCTCCGCTATTACTCGCTGCTGCGTCCGTTGTCGGAACTTGCGGTGGCGCGCCAGTTCGCGAAGAACGACCACTACGACGCCTGGTTTTCCAGTTGCAACCGCAACTTCCACCTGCTCGGAGAAAAACCGACGCAACGCTGGTGCGGTGTTTGCCCGAAATGCCATTTCGTCTTCCTCGCGCTGGCGCCGTTCGTGCCCAAACCGCGACTGGTCGGCATCTTCGGCCGCAACCTGCTCGATGATCGCGACCAGATCGCCGGTTACGACGCCTTGCTGGAATATCGCGACCACAAGCCCTTCGAATGCGTGGGTGAGGGTGGCGAATCGCGCGCGGCGATGGCGGCGTTGTCCGATCGCCCCGAATGGCGCGAAGACGAAATCGTCGCGCGCTTTCGCAACGAGATCCTGCCGCAACTGGCGGGTGACGATCTCGCCATCGCTCCGCTGCTTGAAATGAGCGGTGAGCACGGCATTCCCGAATCCGTCTGGGCGCGCGTGCGTGGGCCATTCTCTGCTTGACGGCCAGCGTGTGGCCCTCTGGGGCTGGGGGCGCGAAGGCAAGGCGACCTATCGCGCCTTGCGGGCCGCGCCATTGGCTGGCGGTGATGTCCGCTATCCCGGGGAACTGACGCTGTTCTGCAATGCGCAGGAAGCTGAGGATGCGCGTGCGTTGAATGATCCATTGCTGCGCATCGACACCGAAATCGATGGCGATCGTCTTGCCGCCTTCGACGTGGTGATCAAGTCGCCCGGCATCAGCCCGTATTCGGACCCCGCGCGCGCGGCGCAGGCGCGTGGCACCCGCTTCATCGGCGCGACCCGGTTGTGGTTCGTCGAACGCAGCGATGCCGTCACCTTGTGCGTGACCGGCACCAAGGGCAAGAGCACCACCACCGCCATGCTCGCGCACCTGTTGCGCGCGGCGGGCAAACGCACCGCGCTGGTCGGCAACATCGGCGCGCCGCTGATGGAACTGATCGATGGCGTTGCCGATGCCTGGGCGATCGAGCTCAGCAGCTACCAGACCCGCGATGTCGGCGAAAGTGGCGTGCACCCGCATCTCGCCATCGTCACCAACCTCTATCCCGAACACCTCGACTGGCACGGTGGGCAGGAGCGTTACGTCGCCGACAAGCTGTCGCTGGTGACGGAAGGTAAGCCGCGCGTTGCAGTATTGAATGCGGCGGATCCGATCCTTGCGCAATTGAAATTGCCGGACAGCCAGGTCGTGTGGTTCAACCGTGCCGATGGCTGGCACATGCAGGGCGACGTGATCCATCGCGGCGACGTGGTGATCTTCGATACCTCGAACTTGTCGTTGCCTGGTGCGCACAACCGCGGCAACCTGTGCGCCGTTCTGGCCGCGCTGGAAGCGATCGGTCTCGACGCCGCGGCACTGGCGCCGCATGCCGAGACTTTCCAGCCATTGCCGAACCGCCTGCAGGTGCTGGGGGAGCGCGATGGGGTTCTCTACGTCAACGATTCGATCAGCACCACGCCGCACGCGACGCTGGCTGCGCTCGATCTCTACCGCGAACGCCCGACTGCGGTGCTGGTCGGTGGGCATGATCGTGGACTCGACTGGCATGATTTCGCCGACGCAATGCGCACGCATGCGCCACGCGCGATCGTGACGATGGGGCAGAACGGCCCGCGCATCCACGACCTGCTGGCACCGATCGCAGCACAAGGCGGGTTCGTGTTGTCGCAGGCGCATGATCTCGAGGATGCGATGCGGACCGCGCGGGAAGCCTTGCATGGGAACGGCGTGATGCTGTTGTCGCCGGGTGCGCCAAGTTTCGGACCGTATCGCGATTACGTTGCGCGCGGGCGTCACTTTGCCGAACTTGCTGGCTTCGATCCGGACCGGATCAGTGCCATTCAGGGAATGGGGATTCTCTAGCACGCGCGACAGCGTGGGTCGTTCGCTAAAAGCATCGCCCGGCTGAGCGCCTGCTGCGAGGTTTTCGCTCTTCTCTCAGAAAGCCACAACACGCGCGCGGCGGTGAGGTGCGCCAGTCCGGTAAGCGGGCATTGCGAGGCATGGATGCCGAGCATGAGCCATACATGGACGTACTTGCTGGCGTCCCGCGCACCGGAGCTGGTCACCACGCCGTCGCACGCATGCCAATCATCAGCGCTATCCTCATGCTTTCGCCACGGGAGAGTGCCATGCGTCGCTTGCTGATTGTCCTCGCGTTGTCGATCCTGTCGCTGCCAGCCGCCGCGAAGATGCAGAGTCGTGCGGTGGAGTGGTCCGTCGGCAAGGATCGCTTCAGTGGCTATGTCGTCTACGATGATGCCTCGAAACTCAAGCGCCCCGGCTTGCTGATGGTGCCGGACTGGTACGGCGTGACGCCGGCCGCGCTCGACAAGGCCAGGCAGCAGGCGGGCACGGATTACGTGGTCTTCGTCGTCGACATGTACGGCAAGGGCGAGCGTCCGTCCGACGACAAGCAGGCGCTGGAGCAGGTGAAAAAACTGTATCCGCATCCGGCACTGATGCGCGAGCGCATGCAGGCCGCGCTCGATGCCTTCAAGGCGCAATCAGCGTCGGTCCCGCTCAATACCGCAAAAATCGGCGCGTTCGGCTTCTGCTTCGGCGGATCGTCGGTGCTGGAACTGGCGCGCAGCGGCGTGAAGCTGGCTGGCATCGTCACTTTCCATGGCGGCTTGCACACCGAGTTGCCGGCGACTGCGAATTCCGTCCATACACCGTTGCTCGTGCTCAATGGCGCAGCCGACGAAGGCCAGAAGGCGGCGATTGTGCCGTTCGAGGAAGAGATGGATCGCGCCGGCGCCGATTGGCAGTTCGTCAATTTCAGCGGCGCGGTGCACTGCTTCGCGCTGGAAACCGCCAACAAGCCGGGCTGCAAATACGATCCGCGTGCGGCGCGACGCGCTTACGCGATGATGCACGCGTTCTTCGCGGGTCGTTTCGCGATCGATTGATCGCGTGGATCAGCGATCGCGGTTGACCGCGTAACGCGCCAGTCCGCGCAATGCGGCGACGGCGTCGTTGTCGGCGAGGCTGGCGATCGCGGCTTCTGCGGCATCGGCATAGCGCTGTGCCACCGCACGGCTGTAGCCGAGGCTGTCGTGCGCGTTGATTGCGGCAGTCACTTCCGGCAGCGCCGAGACATCGCCGGATTCGACAATCGCGCGCAGGCGTTCGCGGGTCGCAGCGTCGGCATGCGCCATCGCGTGGATCAGCGGCAGCGTCATCTTGCCTTCGGCGAGGTCATCGCCGAGGTTTTTGCCCATCGTCGCCGCGTCGGAAGCGTAATCGAGGACGTCGTCGGCGATCTGGAAGGCGTAGCCGAGATGCATGCCGTAATCGTGCAGGGCCTGTTGCGTGGCTGCGTCGGCACCCGACAGCAGTGCGCCAAGGCGCGTCGCCGCCGCGAACAGAATCGCGGTCTTGCGCTCGATCACGCGCAGGTAGGCCGGTTCGTCGGTATCGGGATTGCGCACGTGCAGCAGCTGCAGCACTTCGCCTTCCGCGATCATGTTGGTGGTGTCGGCCAGCAGGCGCTGCACGTCCATCCGCTCCAGTTCGACCATCAACTGGAAGCTGCGCGAATACAGGAAATCGCCGACCAGCACGCTGGTGGCGTTGCCCCACACGGCATTGGCGGTGCTGCGACCACGCCGGAGATCGGATTCGTCGACCACGTCGTCGTGGAGCAGGGTGGAGGTGTGGATGAACTCGACCACCGCAGCGAGCTGATGCGCGTCCGCGCCCATGTGCCCGAGCGCGCGCGTCGCCAGCAACAAGAGCATCGGGCGCAGGCGCTTGCCACCTGCACCGATGATGTATTCGGCGACCTGGTTGATCAGCACCACGTCGGAGGCGAGGCGACGACGGATCAGGGCGTCGACGGCGGCCATGTCGGGGGCCGCCAGCTGTTGGATGGCGGGGAGGGAAAGCGCGGGACGGTCGGTCATCGGGAGGTTGGCCGGGATGCTGTGGCGATTATAGAAGGTGAACGCGAAATGCCCGGCAACGGGGAAAACCTGACCCGTGGGCGCGGCATCCGCCGGCTGGCAGGGCCCGGCGCGGTAGAATGGAATGGTCCTGTCGGCGGCGACGTCGGCATTCCAACAACCAATGACCAAAACGTAAGGAGCCAGACATGGCACGCGGAATCAATAAAGTGATTTTGGTCGGGAACCTCGGCAACGACCCCGACACCAAGTTCACCCAGGGCGGCATGGCGATCACCACGCTCAGCATCGCCACC
>JAFEBY010000093.1 GCA_018242465.1 Pseudomonadota bacterium
GCGGTGTGCTTGCGATCCTCGTCGATCCAGCCTTGCAGCGTCTCGACGATCATCGAGTCCTGGCACATCGCGCCGTGTTCGGTTGCGACCTGGTCGAGCAGGGCGCGCACGTCCGGATCATCGCCATGCGCGGCGACGAAAGCGGGCAGGCGTTCGCGCGCATACGGGAACAGCACGTCCTTGACGAAGGAAATGGAGGACGTGGTGCCTTCGATGTCGGTGAGGATCGTGCTTTTCATCGGGGAGTTCATTTCGCTGATGTCTTGATGTATCCGCTGCGACGGAATCGCAGTGCCGACCAGTCCTCGTCGATCGCCACCATCCGCACCGTGTCGAAGCCGGCCGCGCGCAGCACGGTCCAGCCGGAATCGCGATTGAACTCGCAGCGATAGCGCTTCGAACTGCCCTTGGGATAGGCGATCCAGACTTGCGCATCGCCATCCGCGGCTTTCGCCAGCGCGCGGCTGGCCTTGTCCAGTTCGTCCTGCGTCACCGCGAAGGCCAGCGCCCAGGCGATTTTGCCGCGTGCGTCGCGCTTGACCTCGACGCCAGCGAGCGCCGCCAGTTCCGGCTCGAAACTCTCCGGCGCATTCAACACATGGATGCGTTGCAGCGTCCCGAGGTTGAGTTTCTTGAACAGCGGCGTCACGACTCAGTGTTTCTCGTAACGCGGGAAGCGTTGTGCGATGTCGCTGCCGGTGAAATGACCGATCCAGCCATCCGGCTCGGTGAAGAAACGGATCGCCACGAATTCCGGCGCTTCGCCCATGTCGAACCAGTGGGTCGTGCCGTCGGGCACTGCGATCAGGTCGCCCTGTTCGCACAGGATCTCGTACACGCGATCATCGACGTGGAGGGTGAACAGCCCCGATCCGGCGACGAAGAAGCGCACTTCGTCTTCCTTGTGATAGTGCTCGTCGAGGAACTTGGCGCGCATCTCGGCGCGATTGGGATTGTCCGGCGCGATGCTCACCACGTCGACCGACCTGAAGCCATTGGCCTCGACCAGACGATCGATGTCGGCGCGATAGGCAGCCATGATCGTTTCCGGGGAATCGCCGGCTTTCACCGGGGCATTCGCCTGCCATTGCTCGAAACCCACGTTGATCGGTTTCAGCAGGCGTGCGATCCCTGCGTGGTCGTGGCTTTCGTCCAGCACCATGGCGGGCGCGTTCGCATCGAAAATCCGCAGTCGGCTCATCGTCTCGGCGTCCTCAGGCGCGCAGTCGGCGCATTTCCAGTTCGCAGCCGAGCAGGAACTCGAACGCGTCCAGGTGGCGGCGGGCCTCGGAGATGTCGCGACCCCACGCATATAGTCCGTGTCCGGCGATCAGGTAGCCCCAGGTGTTGGGCTTGGTCAGCACGGCATCGACATTGCTGGTCAGTTCGTCCATGTCCTGCGAGTTCGGCACCACCGGCAGGTCGAATTCGGTCTCGTGGCTGGTGTGGCCGCGCAGGGCCTTGAACAATTCATACCCGCGCAGACGCACGCGGCCTTCGCTTTCGTACAACATGCCGGCGATGGTTTGCGTGGGTGAATGGGTGTGCAGCACCGCACCGACGTCGGGATAGCGACGATACAGGTGGGTGTGCAGTGCGGCTTCCGCCGACGGGCGATGGTGGGTCGCGACCGGTTCGTTGGCCATGTTCACCACCATGATGTCGGCCTCGGTCAGGCGGCCCTTGTCCTTGCCGGAAATGGTGATGGCGGCGTGGTTCGGATCCATGCGGATCGAGAAATTGCCGGCGGTGGCCGGCGTCCAGCCCTTGGCGGCCAACTCGCGGGTATGGCTGATGATCTGGGCGGCGCAACCGGCGTACAGGTTGTGGTCGAAAGCGGGAGTCTCCATCCGCCCAGTGTAGCGATTGCGGCTGTCATTCCAAATGACGATTCCGCCTTTTCAGGGCACTCAATCGCCTTTGCGCTGCTGGCCGTAGTGCTTGAACTTCTCCAGCACCTCGGCCATTTCTTCCGGCGGCAGGTTGCGGGTCGGGCCCAGCGTGCGCGCCAGCATGTACTGGCGCGCCAGGTTCTCGACTTCCTCGGCCAACGTATAGGCCTCGGACAGGGTCCTGCCGGTGGTGATCTGGCCATGATTGGCCATCAGGCAGGCGCGCAAGCCACCGTCCAGCGCGCGCAGGACGTTGTCGGAGAGTTCGCTGGTGCCGAAGGTGGCGTAATCGGCGCAAGGGATGTGGTCGCCACCGGCCACCGCGACCATGTAGTGGAAGGCGGGGATCCCTTCACCCAGGCAGGCCAGCGCGGTGGCATGGGTGGAATGAACATGGACCACGGCATTGGTCCCGGGGAAGGCACGCAGGATGTCGCAGTGGAAGCGCCATTCGCTCGAGGGGATCAGTTGTCCCGGCGGGCAATGGCCATCAGCTCCCAGATAGACGATGTCTTCCGGCAACAGGCGGTCGTAGGCACGGCCGGTCGGCGTGATCAGCAGGCCATCACCCCAGCGCAGGCTGGCATTGCCCGACTTGTTCAGCGACAGGCCACTGGCATTCATCGCTCGGCAGTGGTCGATCAATGATTGCCGGGCGGCGCGCTCATGGTCGTGCATGCCGTGGATCTCAACCCTGCTTGTGCTGCTTGCTGTGGCGATAGCCGTACAGGAAGTAGATCAGCAAGCCGACCGTCGTCCACCCGATCATCAGCGCCCAATTGTGCGCGGTCATGGTCGACAACAGGATCATGCAGCTGACGACGCCGGCGATGCACACCGGCCAAGCCCCCTTGATCCGGAACGGACGCGGCAGGTCAGGCTGGGTGCGGCGCAGGACGAGCACGCCGATGCACACCGCCGCGAAGGCAATCAGCGTGCCCATCGACGTCAGGTCGCCGAGGACGTCGAGCGGGAAGATCGCCGCCAGCAGCGCGATGCCGATGCCGGTGATCACGGTATTGATGTGTGGCGTCTTGTACTTGTCGTGGATGCGCGTGAACACCGGCGGCAGCAGGCCGTCGCGTGCCATGATCATGAAGATGCGTGGCTGGCCGATGATCATCACCAGCACCACCGACGACAGCCCGATCAACGCGCCGATCTCGACCACGATGCGCAGCCAGCCCAGTTGCGGATGCGCAGCGACTGCGGTGACCACGGGTTCATCGGTGCCGAGCATGGTGAAGGGCACCAGGCCGGTCATCACCGCTGCCATGCCGATGTAGAGCACGGTGCAGACCGCCAGCGACAGCAGCATGCCGATCGGCATGTCGCGCTGAGGATTGCGCGATTCCTGCGCCGCCACCGACACCGCCTCGAAGCCGATGTAGGCGAAGAACACCATCGCCGCGCCACGCAAGACGCCATCGAAACCGAACTTGCCATGGCCCTGCGCTTCCGGGATGAAGGGATGCCAGTTCGCGGTATCGATGTAACGCCAGCCGGCGATGATGACGAGGATGATCAAGCCGCTCTTGAGCGCGACCATCGCGGTATTCATTGCCGCCGATTTGCGGATGCCGACGTAGCACAGCCAGGTCAGTGCCAGCACGATGCCGGCGGCGGGCAGGTTGGCGATCGCACCGGTTGGCTTGAGCTTGGCGTCGAGCGGCGCGTTGACCAGCGCCGCAGGCAGGTGGATGTTGAAATGGTCGAGCAGGCTGAGGAAATAGCCGGTCCAGCTCACCGCGACCGCCGATGCCGAGACGCCGTATTCGAGGATCAGCATCCAGCCGATGAACCACGCCGCCAGTTCGCCCAGCGTCGCATAGGTATAGGTGTAGGCACTGCCGGAGACCGGCACCATCGCCGCGAACTCGGCGTAGGCCAGCGCGCAGAAGGTGCAACACAGCGCTGCCAGCACGAACGACAGCATGATCGCCGGGCCGGCATGCTGGGCAGCGGCCTGGCCGGTGATCACGAAGATGCCGCCGCCAATCACCGCGCCGATGCCGAGCGCGGTCAATCCCCACGGCCCGAGGGTGCGATGCAGGTCCATTTTCTGGGCGTCGCTGGCGGCGGCCTGGGGGTGCTTGGTGGCGAATAGTTGCTTCATGTCATGCATCCGGATGATGTGGCATTTCTTGAATGCAGAAGGCCGGCACATGGCCGGCCTCCTGGCATTTTCCAGCGATTACGCTTCGGTACCGCGTGCGAGGTGGCTACGGTGGCGGCTATAGAGCGAGTAGACCACCAAGCCGATGACTGCCCAGGCAGCAAACACCAGTTTGGCGGTCATGCTGAGGTTGACGAACAACAACAGGCAACCGGCCACGGCCAGCGGGCAGACGATCCAGGCAAGCGGCGTGCGGAACGGACGCGGGCGATCCGGCTGCGTCTTGCGCAACACCAGAACGCCGATCGACACCATCGCGAACGCCAGCAGGGTGCCGGAGTTGGAGGTATCGGCCAGCTTGCCGACCGGGAACAGCGCGGCGCAGATCGAGACCACGACGCCGGTCACGTAGGTGATCACGTGCGGGGTGTGGAA
>JAFEBY010000094.1 GCA_018242465.1 Pseudomonadota bacterium
AGGTCACGGATGCCGCTGCGTTGCGCGGCTTCCCCGATCTGCAGCATGTTGCCGCCCTTCAACACGATGGCTTGGATCTCCTCGTTCATCGGCATCACCTGGTAGATGCCGGTACGCCCCTTGTAGCCCTCGGTACAGTCAGGGCAGCCGACAGCCTCATACAATGTGATGCCGGCGTCAACTTCTTCCTGCGTGAACCCTTCGGCCAGCAATGCCTCGGGGGGAATTTGCTGCATCGGGCGCTTGCAGTCGTGCAGGCGGCGCGCGAGGCGTTGCGCAATCACCAGCGTGACCGAACTGGTGATGTTGTAGGGTGCGATGCCCATGTTCATCAGGCGCGAAATGGTCTGCGGGGCGTCGTTGGTGTGCAGGGTGGATAGCACCATGTGGCCGGTCTGGGCGGCCTTGACCGCGATTTCGGCAGTCTCGAGGTCGCGGATTTCGCCGACCATGATCACATCCGGATCCTGGCGCAGGAAACTGCGCAGGGCAGCGGCGAAGGTCATGCCACGCTTCTGGTTCTGCTGAACCTGATTGATGCCGCCGACACGGATTTCCACCGGATCCTCGACGGTGGAGATGTTGCGCGACTCGTCATTGAGAAGGTTCAGCGCGGTGTACAGCGACACCGTTTTGCCCGAGCCGGTAGGGCCGGTCACCAGGACCATGCCGTAAGGCTTCTGGATGGCGTCCTCGAACAGCTTGCGCTGGTCGTCCTCGTAGCCGAGCTTGTCGATACCGAGCTTGGCGGCACTGCCGTCGAGCAGGCGCAGCACGATCTTCTCGCCGAACAGGGTCGGCAGCGTGCTGACGCGGAAGTCCATCTGCTTGGTGCGACTGACGTTGAGCTTGATGCGGCCGTCTTGCGGGATGCGCTTCTCGGCGATGTCCAGCTGGGCCATCACCTTGATGCGGGCGGCGACGCGATCCTTCATCTTCACCGGCACTCGAGTCATGATCCGTAACAGGCCGTCGACGCGCATGCGGATGCGATATTCCGACTCAAAGGGCTCGAAGTGGATGTCGGAAGCGCCTCGGCGCACCGCGTCCAGCAGCACCTTGTTGACGAACTTGACGATCGGGGCATCGTCGCTGCCGTCGCCCACCGCGACTTCGCCGCCCCCATCCTCGTCATTGGTATCCACATCCAGCCCTTCCAGGCCTTCGGTGTCCTCCATCATCGCGCTGAAGCTCTCGCCCGCCGCCTGCCATGCCTCCAGCGTCTTCTTGAGCGAGGCTTCGTCGATCAGGATGGTCTCGATGCCGGTGCTGCCGGACTGGAAGCGGATTTCCTCCAGTCCCTGGGTATGGGTGGGGTCGGAGATGCCGATATAGAGGCGGGTGCCGCGACGGAACAGCGGCAATACGCCATGCTTGGCAAGCATCTCGGGCGAGACCAGCTTCATCGCCTCGATTTGAGGATCCATCGTCGCCGGGTCGAACACCGGCAGGCCGAATTCCATGGATTGGGCGGCGGCCAATGCCGGAGCCCCCACCAAGCTGTGTTCCAGCAGGTAGTTGGCGATCGGCTTGCGTTCCGCGGTGGCCTTGTCCTGGGCCTCGCGGGCGGCATCGGCATCAAGGGTGCCGTCCAGCACCAAGCGCCGGGCGATGCCGGTAATGCCGAGCAGGTTCTGCGAGAGGGCTGCGTTCATTGCGCGGGCGGGGCTCTGGTCGTTACCGGAAATTTAACGCACCTGCGCGCTGGAAGCGAATCGGGCTGATCGGTACCGTAAACTCGCGTGAAGATCAGGCCATTGGGGGAATGCTGCATGCGGTTGTCGATCATCCTGCCGGCCAAGAACGAGGAAGCCGGTTTGGCCAGGGCATTGCCCGCGCTGCGGGCACGCTGGCCGGAGGCCGAGGTGATCGTGGTCGACGATGGTTCGGTCGACCGGACGGCAGCGGTGGCGGGTGAACACGGCGCGATGGTGCTGTCCTCGCCATATTCCATGGGCAATGGCGCGGCGATCAAGCGCGGCGCCCGTGCGGCCTCGGGCGACATCCTCGTCTTCATGGATGCCGATGGGCAGCACGACCCAGCACATATCCAATCGTTGCTGGACCAGCTGGATGCCGGTTACGACATGGTGGTCGGCGCCCGCGATGGCAGCGGCCAGGCCAATGCCGGGCGCGGGTTGGCGAATGGTCTCTACAACCGCCTGGCCAGCTGGATGACGGGTCATCGCATCCTCGACCTGACCTCCGGCTTCCGCGCTGTTCGCACCAGCAAGTTCATGGAATTCCTGCATCTGTTGCCCAATGGCTTCAGCTATCCCACCACCAGCACCATGGCGTTCTTCCGCAGCGCCTATCCGGTGGCCTATGTGCCGATCCCGGTGGCGAGGCGCGTGGGCACCAGCAGCCACATCCGTCCGATCAAGGATGGCATCCGCTTTCTGCTGATCATCTTCAAGATCGCCACGCTGTATTCACCGTTGAAATTGTTTGCGCCGGTGGCTGGTGTTTTCGGTTTGGCTGGTATCGCATGGTACGGATGGACATTTCACCAAGAAGGTCGCTTTACCAACATGAGCATGTTGTTGTTGAGTGCGGCTGTGATTGTCTTCCTGATCGGATTGGTATCGGAGCAAATCACCAGCCTGACCTATCTTGCGGCACGCGATTCGAATGGCGGGAGATCGTGACGACGAATGATCGTCCCGTACTACTGGTATTAGCCTCCACTTACCCGCGATGGCAAGGCGATCATGAGCCCGGATTCGTGCATGAGTTGTCGAAGCGATTGGTGGGCCGCTTCCATGTCGTCGCGCTCGTACCACATGCACCCGCCGCGAATCATTGGGATTCGATGGATGGCGTCGAGATCGTGCGTTATCGCTATGCACCGAGTTCATTGGAGACGCTGGTCAATGACGGAGGCATTGTCGCCAACTTGCGGCGCTCGAAATGGAAGCTGCTGCTGGTTCCGTCATTCGTGTTGGGGCAGGCGTGGGCGGCTTGGCGTTTGTTGCGTACGCAACGTGTTGATGTGATACATGCGCATTGGTTGTTGCCGCAAGGATTGATCGCGGCGCTGCTGCAATCACTGCCGGGCCGCAAGGTGCCATTCGTGGTGACCGCGCACGGCGCGGACCTATACGCCTTGCGCGGCAGCCTGCTGAATGCGGTCAAGCGTTTCGTGCTGCGCCGTTCCGCCGCGGCCACCGTGGTCAGCCACGCGATGCGGGAAAGCCTGCGAAGCATCAATGCACCGGTAGACAAGGTTTCGGTGCAGTCGATGGGCGTCGATCTCGCGCAGCGGTTCTCCCCGGCACCGTCCGGCCCGCGTTCCGAGCGTGAACTCTTGTTCGTGGGACGCCTGGTCGAGAAGAAAGGGCTCCGGCACCTGCTCGATGCGATGCCGGCGGTACTGAGGGTGCATCCGGATGCACGCCTTGCGATTGCGGGATTCGGACCGGAGGAAACTGGGCTGAAGGCGCAAATGCGCCGATTGGACTTGGAGCACGCAGTGCGCTTCCTCGGTGCTGTGCCACAAGAGCTATTGCCGTCGCTGTATCGTCGCGCCGCGTTGTTCGTGGCCCCTTTCGTGCGCGCCGCATCGGGAGATGAGGAAGGGCTTGGCTTGGTTCTGGTGGAGGCGATTGGTTGTGGTTGCCCGGTCGTTGTTGGTGATGTGCCGGCGATGGACGAAGTGTTTGGTCCGCGCTTGCCAGAGTTCGCTGTTGATGCGCGGGACGCGCAAGCGCTGGCTGAGCGCATCATTCAGGCGTTGTCAGATCCCGCGCTTGCCATGCGGAAAATTGAGGCTTTGCGCGCAGACATCGTCGACAGATTCGATTGGGATCGGGTGGTGGATGGGTATGCTGGCCTCCTGTTGCGCGTCAGGAGGCTTGCGTGACCGAGGGTCAAACGAATAAGCAAGGTCACGCCACCCTCGATCTTCCTTCACGCGACTTCAAGGCGATGAAGATCGCACGACTCCTCGGTCTCGATCCGGCTGGCCCGCGCAAGCGCCTGCTTGAAATTGGTTGCGGCTCCGGCGGAATTTCGTATTGGTTCGGCAATGCGGGGTCCATGGGCTGGGATGTCGATGCCGTGGATGTCGAAGACGTGCGGCTGGCTCGTGATGGGTATCGCTTCGCACGCGTTGATGGCGTGGAACTGCCGTTTGCGGATGCGATTTTTGATGTCGTGATCACCAATCACGTCATCGAGCACGTCGGGGATACGCAAGCGCAAATGCGTCATCTTTCCGAAATCCATCGCGTACTCAAGCGAGATGGCGTTGGTTACCTTGCAGTCCCCAATCGTTGGATGCTCACCGAACCGCATTTCCGGCTGAGGTTCCTGAGCTGGTGGCCGCACTCATGGCGCACGCCTTACCTCAAACTGATGGGCAAAGGCGATTTTTACGATTGCGAACCGTTGCAGCTTGGACAGCTTGAAAGAATGTTGGCCGCCGCAGGCTTCCAGTACCGAAATCTTTGCATCGATGCGACGCGGCAAACCTTCGAAATCGAGCGGCCGGACTCACCTGCGGCTCGTGTTTTGCGGAGAGTGCCCGATGCGCTGATCAAGCCGTTCAAACGAATTATTCCGACCTTGATCTATTCGATCACGCCGAACGCTACATGACTGGCGAGCCAAGCGCGGCTTCAAACGCGCGCGCACTCGATTCCCAGCTTGGCAACGGGCCATATTCCGAGCACGGCGCATCTAGTTGGGTGAGGATGCGTTCGGCGATTCCATGTGCATCGCCCACGGAAGCAAGGAATCGGGGATCATCGCGAAGCATCCAGCGCACCGGCTCTGTGGCGGTTGCGACGACGGGCGCGGAACAGGCCATGGCCTCGCACAACTTTGCCGGGTAGCTGTAGTGGCCGAATTTCGTGTTGGCGGTGATGATGCAGGCGACATCCAGCGCCGAAAGCACGAACGGCAATTGCGCATCCGGGAGATACCCCAAGGCAAGTACACCGGGCTCATCCACGACATCTGCGGGGGGGCGCCCGGTCAGCACCAGGCGCGCATCAGGGCGCTGTGCGCGCACATATCGGAACACGTCAACCAGCACTTGCGTACCGCGATTGCTTGCCCAACCGCCGGAATAGCCAATCAATGGCACGTTCGCGGGCAAGCCGAGCACAGAACGTGCATGTATGCGGTCGTGCTGCACGAATGCCGGATCCGCCGCCATCGGCACGATCGCTGTCGGTGACTTGCCCTTGCGCTGGCGGTCGAGCAGGCGCGCCAGTTGCGGCCCTGCTGCGGTGGTGGCATCAGCTGCTGCGATCGCCCGACGCCACTGCCAGTGGAGGGGCAGGTTCCACGGCATGTAGGCTTCGTAGTTGTCGTAGGCATCAATGGCAAACCGCGCTTGTGCCTTGCGTGCCACTCGTTTTGCCAGTGGCCCGAACCATGCGTCCGAGCAAGCCACGATCCAGTCTGGGCCAAATGCGCTGACTTCCTCCTCAAGTGAACGCAACAATCCGAGTGGGCCGAGTGCGCGGATGTCATGGCAGCTCCAAGCGACACTGGCGAGTTCGTGATTCCCGGCCACAAGGCCGTGATGGCTGCACAAGGCGACGTGAATGTCGTGCCCCATGGCCGCCAACACGGTGGGGATGTAGTAGAAGCGTCCGTACGGGCGATCGACCAGATCGCGTTGTTGGGGACGCCGCTTGGAGATGAAGGTGATCTTCATTGGACGCCGATGAGGTTGCCTGCAATGCGTGCGCGCAGTGTCTTCCAGAGGTGCGAGGCGGTGAGGCGTATGCGACTGAGGCCTGCACGGCGCAGGTTCTGTTCTTCATGTGCAGTTGAGTGCCGCGAGACGACTGTTCGCGCATCCCGCAGGTCCGCGATGTATGGACGGAACACGCCGTCGCGCAAAGCCGGCGTCAGGCGAGCGCCGTAACTCGTCAGGTTCGAGTCGTAGGTGTCGTTGTCGACGCGACGCAAACCCTGAAAATGGAAAAATATGAGCGGTCTGCCAGCCACCTGGACTATTCCATTTTCCATGGTCACAGGTTGCGAGGCGACGTTCCAAGGAGCGAGATTGGCACCTGGATGGGCAGTGGGCTTTACTTCGCGGAACAATTCTTCGAAGTGATCCAGGTATTTCTGGTCGGCATAACGATCAAGCTCGACACGATCGAAGCACCATTCGATACAGCGTTCGCGCCACCAATCCAGGCACGCCATGCCAGTCACGTCTGAGCGGAAGGTGAGCCACCCCACGTTATAGCGCCCGAATTTGGCGTGCGTCCGAGCTGCGGTACCAGAGAATCGATGCGGTGTGATCAGGACGGACTGTTCGCCGAGCTCTTCGAACAACGGCTCTGGGCTCGAAAAGAATGACAGATCGGAATCCAGATAAGTGATTGCATCCATTCCCTGCGTTGCCAGCAGATAGCGCGGAAGGCAAGGGGAGCAAGTGAAGTAGTACTCGATACGAGAGCGTGTACCTTCGGTGGCTTTCAATTCCGGGTCGAAAGCCTCCAAGGCCTCGAGCGGCACCACGCGGATGTCTGGAAGCCCGCTATTACTCAGGAAATCGCCGGCCTCCTTGTCGAGCGCCAGTACCCAGAGCGTGAATTCGCCACCGACGCGTTGCAGTGAGGCATGCAGGGCAAGCCCGATGGGAAGATATCGGTGATCGAAGTAGGTGCAATAGTGCCGGTGTGGCATTAGCGAGAGGGAACCCAGGTGTTGATCGCCTCGATGACGCGCATGGCATCTTCCTCGCGCATCTGTGGATACATCGGAAGACTCAGTACTGTCTCACTCCAACGCTCGGTATTGGGGAGCGACACAGGCGAGTATGCCTTGTCGGAATATGCGGGTTGCTGGTGGATTGCGGCCGGATAATGCACCAGGCTGCCGATCCCCTTGGTGGCAAGGTATGCCTGTAGCGCATCCCTGGAAGCCGAGCGCACGACGAATTGGTGGTAGACATGGCCTTCGTCGTCGCCGCGGAATACCTGGACATCCGGGTGCGAAATATTTAGTCGATAGAGTGCGGCGATGCCGCGCCGGGCCTTGTTGTCTGCTTCCAGGCGGGCAAGCTTGACCTCCAGGATCGCCGCCTGCAATTCGTCCAGCCGGCTGTTGCCGCCCTCGGTTTCGCTCACATAACGCTGCTTCCAGCCATACTCGCGCAGCAGACGCGCGCGTTCGAGCAGGGTCTGGTCATTCGTGACCAATGCGCCACCGTCGCCAATCGCGCCCAGATTCTTGGTGGGGTAGAAGCTGAAGGTGCCGATCTTGCCGAATGTACCCGCCATGCGGCCGGCCCATCGTGCGCCATGAGCCTGCGCACAATCCTCAACGACCGGGACGCCACGTTTAATTGCGATGTCCATGATTGTTCCCATGTCCACGCAGCGGCCATACAGGTGAACGGGCACGATCGCCCGGATGGGCGTTGTCTCCGCATCGAACAAGGCGTCGACCTTGGTGGGGTCAATCAGGCCGTGCTCCTCGTCTATGTCGGCAAACAGGGGAGACGCACCAGTCTTGCGAATCGCGACCGCCGTGGCAACCGCGCTCATCGATGTCGTGATTACTGCGCATCCCTCGCCAATGCCCAGCGCACGCAAGGAAATTTCAAGTGCATCGGTCCCGTTGGCGAGGCCGAGTCCGTGTGAAGCTCCGATCCAGCGAGAGAAGGCCTGTTCGAATGAAGCCACATGCGGACCGAGGATGTAGCGCCCGGAGGACAACACTTCGCGGATGGCGGCGTCGATCTGCTCGGCATTCGCCTCATAGGCGGCGAGAGGGTTGCACTGTGGAATTGGTGTAGTCATGTCAGGCGTATTCGGCCAGATGGTCCCGGTAGTAGGCGATGGTATCGCGCAGGCCGTCCGCGAGACAGACGCGTGGAGACCAGCCTAGTGCGGAGAAACGCGAGAAATCGGCGTAATAATCCCCGATATCGATGCGCTTGCGTTCTTCCGGGAAGGAAAGAATTTCGAATTCGCCGCCACCATTGGCTTCAACCACACGTTCAGCCAGTGCGCGCAGGCTGACCACTTCGCTGTCGCCGAGGTTGTAAATTTGACCTACGGCACGCTCGTCAGTTGCTGCGAGCAGCAGTGCGTCAACGACATCGTCGACGTGATTGAAATCGCGCAACTGATCACCACCCCAGACTGCAAATGGTTTCCCTTCGATGGCGAGCTTGATCCAGATTCCGAGGAAGGTTTGGCGTGCATCCTTGATCCGCATGCCGCGGCCATAGGTATTGGTGAGTCGAAGAGCGCTGGCGCGGATCCCGTAAACGTTGTTGTAGAGGATGTGATACCACTCGCCCGCCATCTTGTTGATGCCGTTGACATCGGTCGGTCGCAACAGGTGCTTTTCGTCGACGGGGAGGTAATCCGGGCGACCATAAATTTGTCGTGTGCTGGCGAACACGATGCGGATCTCAGGATTGATCGCTCGACAGGCTTCGAGCATGGAGAGTTGTGCAGTGCAGTTGATGTCGAGATCCGCAAACGGGTTGATCATCGAGTCCTGGTGGCTGGTCTGGCCCGCGAGGTTGAACAGCACGTCCTGGTCACGCACGATTGCGCGAAACCCATGTTCATCGCGTACGTCAGACAGGTTTACCGATACACGGTCGCGGATATCGGCGATGTTGCGCAAGTTTCCGCCATACTCTGGGATTAGACTGTCGACAAGCGTGACATGCGCGCCGAGACCCACAAGGCGACGAGCGAGGTTGGAGCCGATGAAGCCAACGCCTCCTGTAATCAAGACGCGAGTGCCAAGCCAGTAATTGTGCGTCATCACGTATCTCTTTGGATTCGGATCAAAGTCGCGGCATTGTCTAGATAGAAATCCGGGTTGGAAGGCAGCGCGCGGGCCAGCATTATGCCGAGAATGTTCACGGGGATACTTAGTACGGCCAAGAACAGTTTTCCAATTGGCGATGGCCTACCTTTGCTTCTCGTTACCTTGAACCAATACCCAAGCCAGAGCTGCGCGAAAATACTGGCATCTGCCAATGTCCTTCGTGCGTCTACCACTTCAAAGCCACATGTTTGCGCAAGATGGCGCAGGCCGAACGAAGAGTATCGTGCGTAGTCATACGGTTGCTCATGCTCATCCCATGCAAATGGGACAGTGAGCATGAGTCTTCCGCCTGGACGGATGACGCGATGCAATTCGGATAGAAACGCCACGGGCTCGAATATATGCTCAAGTACCTGATTGCACAGTACGTTATCAACGCTTTCGTTGGCCAATGGCAGGTGCACCCCATCGTAGAGAACGTCGGCTCCTGCTTTCCCGCTACCCGCTCGAGATGCGTCCCTGGTTTCGATGCCTATATATTTGGTGTGTGAGAACAGCTCGCGATACGGGGCCATGCCGCAGCCGACATCAACGACCGTACCAGCGGCCTGCTTTGCCATTCGTGCGACTTCCACTCGAAGCGCGCGGTGAGTCAAAAAAAACGGATCCGACAGGCTCGTCATCTTCATGCGCGGCGTACCCAAATTGATCCGTGGTAAGTCGCCTTGATGCCAGAAGTCCGAATTTGTTGGTCAGGGGCAGCGAACTCGATGGCAAGTGCGTAGGCATCATTGAGCAGGCCATGGATCTTGCTGCGGGAGAGTACCCACAATGGGTAACTTGCCTTGCCCAGTTTGGTCGGTACGAATTGCGCAATCGCCGCGTCCTGGATCCCGTAGGGCAAGCGGTCGAGGACAATGGTTTCAGCACGAAGCGCAATAAGCTCACGCAGAACCATATATGGGTCGGGGAGGTATTGCAGCACGCTTGATGCGAGAATCGCATTTGGTTGCATGGGAACTGTAGAAATGCGTTCGTGGAAGGTGAGCGCAGGGTTATCCATGAACAAGCGTTTTCCTTCCGCAACGAAGGCCGGCTGCTCCACAATGGCCCATTGCACGTTAGGCAACGAATCAAGCATTGGTCGCCAGCGCAGGTAGTGTGAACCGAGGGCTCCGCCAAAATCCAGTACGGACAAGTTGCCATGGTTGTGACTGGCCGCCAGCAGCAGGCCAGTCAGGGCGTGCGAAGCAGGAGGCGGCGTGGGAAATACAACGCCATCTTGTTCGTAACGAGCTTCGCCGCTGAGTACCTTTTGTGTCGAGGCGACGATTCGTTGGAGAATCGCATCCTCGTCGTAACCTGTCGTGGATCTGCACGCGGCATCCCAGGAGGGAAATGGTCCGTGATAGGTGATGCTGGCCCCGATGGCGTTGTTGAGCGCGGCGCGCAATGCGGGAGGGAGCCACTGCTTTGCGAGCGAGCCGGTTGCTTTCAATTGCATATCGTACTCATTGATAGGTCGCGGATCTGGGCAACATACAGCACCCGATTCTCCTCTAACTTCTCAATCGAGATGATGTCGAATTTTCTGCGCAAGCCAGTCTCAAACCACTCGCTCGTGTACCAGGCTGGCAATGGTTGTGCGTTGATGCCGTTGTGAAGTCCCAGTGGCATGAATTCAACCAGCACGAAGGCGCTCGAAAACGCTTCCAACGCATCGAGTACCGAATCGAGCGCATATCGTTGTGTCAATATCAGGTGATGGGTGACTGCGAGTGCGAGGACTACTTCGGACTTGAATCGTTTCTGGCGCGAGAGTGAATCCGCAGGCGAAGCATCTCCCATGAGATTGCAGACGACCGGGCAGACAGTCTCGTCGAGACTCGTGCGCTCGACCAGCAAATCGATAGCGCGAGCGTCATAGTCGGCGCAGATTGTTCTTGACATTGAGGGTAAACTTGCCAGAGCGCGTGCCAATGCCCCTTGGTTTCCGGCCAGATCCAGCGCAGTTCGTGGCTGCAGGGACGCGACGATGTCCACGATCCGGCGCAGCCTCGGTGACAACCTTGTATTTCCATCGTCGCTGATTAGCTCGGAGTGGTAATCGCCCCAAGTGGTAATAGAGGCTAGGTTCATCGAGTTGACCGTGGATTGGAGTCGCTTGAGGTTGTGCCGGCGAAAAGGCAGCCGTTTGCTGCTCGCGACGAAGCGTGCGAGGCCTCTCAGCCAAGGTCGATGTAATTCCTCTTCGATGAGCTGCGAGGTGATGAGTCTGGGGTTCTTGTAAGCGCGCCAGTACTTCACCAATTTGGACAATCGCGAGCGTCCTGCCAAGCGTAGTAAGGGATGGCGGAGCAGTAGGTACTCCACCAACGGAACCCCGCTGCCGTCACCCAGGAACGCACGTCGGAATGTCCACTGCAATCCGGATTGATACAACCGCAATGGATAAAGGTAACACTGTCGAAATTCATTCTCTGCGCGCCACCCAGGCTTCCCGTCAATCGGAACGAGGCTCCCAAAATCGACGAATATCGGACGAACGCCACGGAACAAGAGGTTGTGTGGGTGGGCGTCCTTGAGTTCGTAACCGTAGATCTCAGCGATCTCGTTCACGCGCAGCACGCATAACGCCGCACGCCTTAGCATCTCTGGGGACCATTCACTTGGGTATGTGGTGGGGGAGACGAACTCATGCTCAAGAACGAGAGTGTGTCCTGGCATCGGTTGCGACGCGACATGGGTGCGAGGGAATAGGCCTTCGCGCACAAGTGCCTCGATCAGGCCAGAATTCAACAAAGCGTTTACTTCGCCAATTCTGTCGTTATTGATCGCGCGCAAAACGCGATTGGGTGCAAGGTAGACCACACCAATGTCGTCTGAGACAGACAGAGGGCTTTTAGTAAACATTTTTCCGGACATCAATTGGGAAGGGGAAGAATTGCATCGGAAAGCGCCGTGACTTTCTGAACATCAAAGGGAAGATCAGGGCACAGAGAGCCCAAGAGACAAGTGAAGAGTAGCAGGCGCCGATGCCGCCAGCTTTCGGGATCGCATATAGATTTATTGCGAAATTTGCTGCCAGAGTAAGGGAGGAGAAGGCAAGGATCAGGCGCCGGTTGCGTTCTATGATCAGGAGCTGAGTACGCAATGAGACATGGAAAACAAATAGTGATGTCCAAACATGCACCATTAGCATTTTTGCCGCAGGGGCGTAAGCCGCGCCATAGAGCAGTCTGATGACGGGGCCAGAAAAAATCCATGCAAGGAAGCACACGGCAAGCGCCGAGAAGAATAGTAAGTTAAATGCTTGTTGCGCAGCATTGCGATATGCGGATGAGTCGAGCGCATGAAGCCTTGTCAGCCGCGGATAGATCGAAGCACCGATGATCACTGGTAGGAAATACCAAGCTTCGGTCAAGCGCGTCGCGGCAGAAAATAACCCCACTTCGCCCACGCCGCTCATACGCCCCAGCATGACCTTGTCGAGGTTCATGCAGAGCAAAACGAGCCCGCCAGACAAGACGATCGGCGCGCTGTCACCAATCAGCACGCGCGCCCTGTTCGAATGAAACGACCATCTGCCCAGTCCCCCATTCTGCAATGCATACAACAACAGCAATCCGACGGAAGTTGCGAGAGCCTCCCCCACCAGTGCCAGAATGAAGGCGGACAACGGTGCATGAAATGCGATCAGCAGGGACTTGATCGCAAAAAATATAATAAAAACGGTGCCCTCGATCCAGATCGTCATTCTCGATGCGGTGAGGGACTGGTACCAATATTTGACAACATCGGAGAATCGCAGTAGCAAAGTCATGCCGAAGAGGGCGACAAGGACGCCGGTACCGGGCCCCCCCGCACCAAACATACGGAAGGCAAGCGTGCAAGCAGCGAGTGCCATCAGGCCGGACGCCAATGTGAGCCCCGCTGCAGTACCAAGGATTCCCGGCGCTGAGTCTGCCTCCGCCACAAGATCGCGGACGACGACTTCGTTCATGCCGAGTGATGCGATGGGCGTAAACAAGGCCACAAACGCGATTGCATAGTTGTACACGCCGAAGCCTGTCGTTCCAAGGTAGCGAGCTAGCCAGACTGAAAGTAGTATCCCGCCGGCCATCCGCAATGCTTTGTCAGCAAGCAGCCATCCGAAGTTCGACACAATCGCCGCCAGATGCGGCCGCTCATTCCACCGGATTCGTCGCATGGTCGACTTCATCACTTCGAGCATCCAAAGGCTAGTGATCAGCTCCGATCGCCCCGAGCTTCTTCAACCGGCCGGGGCATGTCGTGCGGGCGTGAGAAAGATGGATTGATCGACTGCAAGGTTTTCCCAGACTATACGCAGTCCCACTTCAATTCGCATATGCGGCCGCCAACCCATTCCCGCCAATCGAGATGAATCCAGCAGCTTGCGCGGCGTGCCATCCGGCTTTGACGAATCGAATCGAATAGTTCCTTGGTATCCAACCACGCCCGCGATGAGCGCCGCCAGCTCGGCGATGCTCACCTCGTCACCGGAGCCAACATTGACCATGTCACCCGCGCTGTAGTTGCGCATCAGGAAGATGAGCGCATCGGCGAGGTCGTCGACGTGCATCAATTCGCGCATTGGTTTTCCCGTTCCCCAGACCACTACTTCCGGTGCATTTGTCTGCTTGGCTTCGTGGAAGCGGCGTAGCAGTGCTGGGACCACATGCGAATTCTCGGGGTGATAGTTGTCGCCTGGGCCGTACAGGTTGGTTGGCATCGCCACGATGGCGTCGAAGCCGTATTGCTTTCGGTAAGCCTGGCACATCTTCACGCCGGCGATCTTCGCAATCGCGTACCACTCGTTGGTCGGCTCCAGGGGGCCGGTCAGCAATGCGTCTTCACGCATCGGCTGTGGAGCCAGCTTGGGGTAAATGCACGATGATCCAAGGAACAGCAGTTTTTTCGCCTCGTGCTTCCATGCCGAATGGATGACATTGGTCTGGATTGCGAGGTTGTCGCGGATGAACTCGGCCGGATAGGTATCGTTGGCGTGGATGCCACCGACCTTGGCCGCGCACAGGAAGACGAAGTCCGGGCGTTCCCGAGCGAAGAACGCATCGACCTCGGCCTGGTTGGCGAGATCGAGTTCAGCATGTGTGCGCAGGACGAGGTCGGTCGCGCCTTCCGCCTGCAGGCGACGAACGAGGGCGCTACCAACCAAGCCGCGATGCCCGGCAACAAAGACCTTCCCGTGCAGGTCGCACGTACTCATGCTGCGGTCATTCCTGTGGTGTATGCGCGGAATAGCCCGCGTCGACGATAAGGGCGTCGCGACGGGCGAGGGCGAGATCCGATTGCATCATTTCGCGCACAAGTTCGTCGAAACCAATGCGCGGCTGCCATCCAAGCATTTCACGCGCCTTGCTTGCATCGCCGAGTAGGGTCTCGACCTCGGCGGGGCGATAGTAACGCGGGTCGATGGCGACGATGCGCTGGCCGCGGAGCGCGCACGAATCGGCGGGCGCGGCGGCAACAATACCGTGTTCGCCCGCACCCTCGCCGCACCACTCGATAGCGATTCCGAGTTCGGCAGCCGCGCTCTCGACGAAATCGCGCACCGAATGTTGCACGCCCGTGGCGATGACGAAATCCTCGGGCTTGGCCTGTTGCAGCATCAGCCATTGCATCTCGACGTAGTCGCGCGCATGGCCCCAGTCGCGGCGTGCGTCCAGGTTGCCGAGGTGGAGGCAGTCCTGCAGCCCGAGGTGGATGCGGGCGAGCGCACGGGTGATCTTGCGGGTAACGAAAGTCTCGCCGCGAATCGGAGATTCATGATTGAAGAGGATGCCGTTGCAGGCGTACATGCCATACGCCTCGCGATAGTTCACTGCGATCCAGTAGGCGTACAGCTTGGCGACGCCATAGGGCGATCGCGGATGGAAAGGAGTGCGTTCGTTCTGCGGGGTTTCGGCAACGAGACCGAAAAGTTCCGAAGTCGATGCTTGGTAGAAGCGCGTTTTCGATTCCAGCCCGAGAATGCGAATTGCCTCAAGCAAACGCAACGTGCCCAGGCCGTCGGCATTGGCGGTGTATTCGGGAGTTTCGAATGAAACCTGCACGTGGCTTTGCGCGCCGAGGTTGTAAACCTCATCCGGCTGCACCTGCTGCATGATGCGGATCAGGTTGGTGGCGTCAGCAAGGTCTCCGTAGTGCAGGATCAGCCGGCGGTCGGTTTCGTGCGGATCCTGATAGAGGTGGTCGATGCGTTCGGTATTGAACGACGATGAGCGACGCTTGATGCCGTGGACCTCATAGCCCTTGGCAAGGAGGAATTCGGCCAAGTAGGCGCCATCCTGGCCAGTCACCCCCGTGATGAGCGCGCGTTTCAGTTGCGGCATGGAATTGTCGTCCACTGCGATTGGAGGATGCTCATGGCCGTGTTTCTACCATGTTTGGATTCTTCCCATCGCCACTTTTCCCCTGCGCCTGTCTGATCGCCTCCAGTTGCCTGATTTTCACCGCCAGGTCATGCCTGCCCAGGGACTCGAATTTGCTTTCGATATCTTGGGGGAATGGGGCGTCGGTCGGCGTGGATTCAATCGATTTTGCGAAGTAGGGGAATGAACGATCCGGTTCGTTCAGATCGCTCATGATGAAATATCCAAGAGAAGCATAATCGCCGGGATTGAGCTTTGATCTTCCCCTGAAAATGTCGAGGGTCTCGAGCAGTTCGCGCTTGTCCAGCTTCACGCCTTGAAGCCAGTGATAAGTCAATATGCTGGGCGCTCTCTGGTTGTCCCAGGTCATGTTGACAGTCGCGAGTCGTTGCCTGAGGAGTTGCCAGTCCTGTGTTGAAACATCACCTCGCAGGGTTTTCAGCACGATAAGCAGGGCAACATTGTTCAATGCATACGGGGCCAGGCGAGCTCCCTGTTCGCAAGATGAAATGGCATCGTTCAAGTGCGTGTTGCCCGTTTTCGGGCCGCCCCCTTGGCGGAACTGGCTTGTGCAAAGCTGGATCCAGCCACGGGCGGACGTAGGTGCCGATTGCGTGGTGACCCGGGCCATCGAGATCAACGAAGACCATTCATGCGCGCGAATGCCGGTTGCCGTGAAGAGTCCGACAAGAAGAGCCGCGCACAAGGCAAGTTGCGTGTGTTCACGCACGTGCAGGCCGCGGCAGGCATTGGCCAGCAGGCTTCCGATGGCCAGGATCGCCCCAATCAACGCGAAATGATTGCGATGCTCGAATGCAAGTTCCAATCCGATGACGTTGCTCGAGATGAAATGCGCACTGAAGAAAAGCAGCACGCCCAGCGTGTACAAGGGTTGACTTGCCCGAAGGCGCAGCGCCGAAAACAGCAGGGACAGCAGCAGCACGATGGAAGCCAGCGTTGTCCATGGATGCAGAAATCCGCGCGATGGCTCCAACCAGTCGTAATAGAAAGGCATGTGTGATGGCATCGGTACCGCGATTTGCCACAAGTACATGCACAACACGCGTGCCTCGGTCAGTAGTCGTTCCGGCGTCGAAAATCCACGGCCTGGATACGGCGCCCAGTTCCAGAACATGGGGACGACCACAAGGAAGAAACCTGCCAGGCCGATGCCCAATGCGGTCAGATAGCCAAGCCTGAGCCGGCGAGCAAATACGGGGTCCCTGGCCTTGAAGCGCAGGACGGTGAATTCGAGAGCAAGCGTGTAAACAGGCAACAGGATGCTGTCTTCCTTGCAGCCAAGGGCCAATGCCCACAGCAATACTGCAACCAGTATCCCCTTGCGTCCGGAAAGCCCCCTGATCTGCATTTCCCGGGCACGCAGATAGGCGATCAATGCCAGCACGAGGAACAGCGTGCCCATGGTTTGCAATCGTTGCACCGGATACAACACGGAAGACACCTGCAATGGATGTATCGCCCAGGCCAATGCCAATGCGGGGGCAATCCATTGCGCGTGCTCCCTTTTCACGCGTGTCAACAACAGCAGCCTGAGGAAGAACCAAGCCAGCACACATGTGGTGATGACATGTATGAAGATGTTTGTAGTCTTGAACGTTCCGGGGTCCGCTCCATGGCCACGCCAGTAGTCCAGGGCGAACGTCAGGGTTGGCAGGCCGCGCATCGCCCCGGAAACCTGTGGTGTCGCAATCACCTGCATGAGTGAACTTGCATCCAGCCGGGTCAGCTGGATGCTCTCATTGTTGACGATGTTCGGGATGTCGTCGAAAGTGAATTCGCCGGGGAGTCCCGGCAGGAATGGCAGCGCGGAAAGCACGCCCACCAACAGATTGACAAGCAGGAAGCGGCGCACTGCAGGCGACATAGTGGCCTTGTTCGTTGATGGGTCGTAGAAGTATGCGCGATGCCAACGTCCGGGGCATGCGGTGTCCACCCGCGAGGGATGGAAATTCGTATTGCTACTGCAGGGAACAGCTGGCGGTATTCATGTCGCAGTGGGCCGACCGTGCGCCTGCCAGCTTGGCAGTGCCCGTGATGGGGGTGTTCATGTCGGTTGCTGTCGTGATGGCGCTGCAAGCCGAGGCAGATGGTGCCACGGGCAAAGAGTTGTTATAGATCGCCACCAGGGCAAAGTTCGCATAGTTCTTGGTTTCGGCCAGGCAAGAATTTTCCGACGCACGGATGCGGTACTTGTTGTACGCGGGCAGGGCAATCGCGGCCAGGATGGCGATGATCGCAACCACGATCATCAGCTCGATCAGGGTGAAACCGCGAGCTTTCATGTGCATGGCGTTGCTTCTCCCAAGCGAGGTATCCCCTCTATTTGAAACACCAAGCAATAACCAAGCCAATACATTTGGACAGCAACATGGAATTAAGCGATGTGCGTCACAAATTTACCACGATGGAAACGCAGGGCAAGGGCTGAGGTTTCCAGTGCTTGGCCCCCAGATCAAAAAAAATGCCCCTCGTGCGAGGGGCATTTTGTTCGGCAAATGGCGACAACAAACCGCTGGAATTACGGAGCCAGCGAGCAGGTCGCGTTTGTCATGTCGCACGTGGTGTTCTTGTTGCCGGGGGACTTCGGAGCGGCGACGCCAGTGCTGACGGTAAAGCTCGTGCAGGCCTTGTTCTGGGGAGTCGGGACCGACATCGAAGAAAGCGAAGCCGCCACATAGGAGTTTGCGAAAGCCTTGGCTTCGGCCTGGCAGGCGCCATTGGCCGAACGGACGCGGTAGTTGTTGTAGGCCGGCAGCGCGATGGCGGCCAGGATGGCGATGATCGCAACCACGATCATCAGTTCGATCAGGGTGAAACCTTGTTGCTTCTTCATTTGGATAATCCCCATGGAGTGGAAGTTTTGCGTATCACGTGGGCCGGGGCCGAGGGATCCGATCCTTCGGAGCCTGACGACAGGACACGTGCTGGGAGAGTGAAGCAGGCGCCATGCCAATCGTCAATCCCCCGCTAACCCATTGATAAACGGTTTGGGTAGGCCGGGAACAGGTCATATGTTCACATTCCTGAAGCAGTGAGTGACAAAACTGGGCAGGATTGGCCGGTTTCTGCCCTCTTGCCGAAGAATGGTCACTCCATGCCCAGCTTCTTCAGCTTGTAGCGCAAGGCGCGGAAGGTGATGCCCAGCGCGGCCGCCGTTTTGGTCTTGTTGTAGCGGTTTTCCAGCAGGGCCTTCTCGATGGCAGCGCGTTCCAGCTGTTCCATGGCGCCGGTGAGATCGCCATTGGCGCTGGGCGCTGCGGATGCTGCTGTGGCGGGCGCGGCAGGTGCCGGGGCGATGGCTGCCACGGGGGCAACGGCGTCCGCTGCGGATGCCGGCACCGGCGCGGCTTGCGGCAGGTGCAGGTCGCTGGCGTGGATCTGTTCGCCATCGGCCAGGGTCATCGCGCGTTCCAGGGTGTTCTCGAGTTCGCGGATGTTGCCGGGGAAGGGGTAGGCACGCAGGGTGGCGATCGCATCGTCGGACAGCGCTGGCGGCGTCGGCAGTCCGTGGCGTTCGGCTAGGTTGGCGAGGATGGCTGCGCTCAGCATCGGCAGGTCGTCGCTGCGTTCGCGCAACGACGGCACGTTCAACTCGATGACATTGATGCGGTAGTAGAGGTCATGGCGGAAGTTGCCCAGTTCCACCAGTTTCGCCAGGTTCTTGTGGGTGGCGGAGAGGATGCGCACGTCCACCTGTTCCTCGGCCTGGCCACCGACCGGGCGCACCGATTTTTCCTGGATGGCGCGCAACAGTTTTACCTGCATGCCCAGCGGCAGTTCGGCGACTTCATCAAGGAACAGGGTGCCGCCGTTGGCGGCCTGGAACAGGCCCTGCTTGTCGGCGTGGGCGCCGGTGAAGCTGCCCTTGCGATGGCCGAAGAATTCGCTTTCCATCAGTTCCGCGGGAATCGCACCGCAGTTGACCGGAACGAACGGACCAGAGGCGCGCGGGCCGCTGTGGTGGATGGTGCGGGCGACCAGTTCCTTGCCCGATCCCGATTCGCCATGGATGTAGACCGGCGCCTGGCTGCGCGCGACCTTGTCGATGGTCTGGCGCAGTGCCTGCATCGCCGGGGATTGGCCGAGCATGCGTCCGGCTGGCGATTGCGTCTGTGCGGTTTCGTGTTCGGAACGCAGGCGCAGCGCGTTGCGCACCAGTTCGCGCAGGATGTTGAGGTCGACCGGCTTGCTGACGAAGTCGAAGGCGCCGCGCTTGAGGGCTTCCACTGCGGCCTCGACATTGCCGAAGGCAGTGATCATCGCCACCGGCATGCCGGGATGCACGGCCACGATGTGGCTGATCAGGTCCATGCCCGAGCCATCGGGCAGGCGCATGTCGGTGAGGCAGAAATCGAATTCCTGGCCTGCCAACTGGGCCTTGGCGGCAGCGGTCGTGGCAGCGGTTTCCACCCGCAGGCCCATGCGCGTGAGGGTGACGACCAGCAGCTCGCGGATGTCGCGCTCGTCATCGACCACTAGGGCGCTTTGCGTTTCCGCCATGCCGTGGATTCTGGTTGTCTCGGGGGAGCCGCCAGTTTAGCGCGGCCGCTTGTATCAGGGTCGGGGCGTCGTGGTTGGCAGGAGAGCGGTGGCGTCGGGCAGGCTGAGCCGGAAGCAGCTGCCGAAGGGCAGGCGCAGGTAGCCGAGTTCCCCCTGGTTGGCGTGGGCCAGCTCACGGGCGATGTGCAGGCCCAGGCCGGTGCCGTGTTCCGATGTGGTGAAGAACGGCCGGAACAGGTTGCGTTCGTCGGCTTCGGCGATGCCGGGGCCGGCGTCGAGGACATCGATCACCGAATGCTGGCGTTCGCGGCGCACGCGCAGGGTGATGCGTGCCGGTTCGCCGGGCATGCGCCCGTAGTAGCGCGCGTTGCTGACCAGCACCAGCAGGATCTGGTGGACATGCTTGGGATCGGCGAGCGCGGGCTGGGGCTCCGGCGGCAGCACCAATTCGAGGGTGTCGGCATCGAGTGCATAGCTGCGCCGGTATTCCTCGGCGAATTCTGCCGCCACCATGCGCAGGTCGATCGCTTGCGGATTGGCGCGCTCGCGCCGCGCCATGCTCAATACGCTTTCGACGATGCCGTTCATGCGCGTGGTCTGCTTGCGCACGATCTCCAGCATCTTGCGATCCATGGCCGTGAGGTCGTCGGACTCTTCCAGCAATTGGGTGGAATAGCTGATCGCCGACAGCGGGTTGCGGATCTCGTGGGCGAGGCTGGCGGAGAAGCGGCCAAGCGCGGCCAGGGTGATGCCTTCGGCGCGTCGCGATGTCTGCGAGGTGTCGTCGAGGAAGATCAGGACGTCGTCGTCGCCGGCATGCAGGCGCAGGAATTGCGGGAGGATTTCCGCTTGTTCCGGCCCCATCCGCAGGGGTTGTGTATTGAGCGCGCCATCGGCCTGCCAGTCTTGCAGGCGTTGCGCCAAGTCCGGCGATGCCCAACCCAACGGGCGATGGCCGTCGCCGGCTTCGCCCAGGAGCGTGATCGCGGCTTCATTGGCGAGGCGGATCAGGCCGCCGCGTTCGACGATCACCACGCCGGTCGGCATCCGCCGGATGATCAGTTCGTTCAACGCGGCGAGATCGGCGACTTCTTCGCCACGGCGGCTGGCTTCGGTTTCGCCACGCTCCATGCGCTGGCCCATCATGTGCGCCAGCCAGGCGATGGCGAAGTAGCTGGCGCCGAAGATCAACGATTCGATCCACGGATGGTTCCATTCGGTGCCGAACAAATGCCGCCACAGCAATGGTGCGATGAAGGTGAGGGTGGCGAGCGCGGCGGTGATCATGCCGAACGTCAGCGACAGCAGCAGCGATACCGCGGCGACGTTGAGGATCAGCATGATCGCGATCACCGGCGACGCTTCCGGGATCGCGTTGATCGCGGCGTTGGCGAAGAAGATGTCGATCAGGGTGCCGATGGCGATCTGCGGGCCCACGCGCATGTGCGTGCGCGCGAACAGCATCAGGATGACGGCGAGAACGAGGTACCCGCAGCTGATCCACGCAGCCAGCATCGGGTCGTCGAAATCGCCCAGCCACTTGCCGCCGATGCCGGTGGTGACGGCGGCGATCATGGCGGCGGCGAAGGCGCGATAGATGGCGTAGGCGCGCAGTTCGCGGCGGATGCTGTCGTCGTCGAAGCGCTGGATCGATCGGAGTCGGGCCACGGGAGCTCCTGGGGCCGGCTGGCCCTGGTCCGGGCGAGTGTATCGGGCCGGCACCGGGACGGGTTTTGCCGCAGTGCGACATCTGCGCGACAATAGGGGGCTGGCCGGGGCTATCCGCGGCCTGTCTCCCCTTCTTGACCCCCGGTGAGCCATGAATTTCCACGAGTACCAGGCCAAACAATTGTTCGGCGACTACGGCATTGCCGTCCCCAAGGGCCAGGTGGCCCATTCCCCCGATGAGGCCATTGCGGCCGCGAAGGCCATCGGCGGTGACGCCTGGATGGTGAAGGCCCAGATCCACGCAGGTGGCCGCGGCAAGGCCGGCGGCGTGAAGTACTGCAAGTCCCTGGATGACGTGCGTGACAACGCCAAGGCCATGCTCGGCACGAAGATGGCGACGTACCAGACCGCCGGCGTCGAGCTGCCGGTCGACAGCGTGCTGATCACCCAGGCCACGGACATCGTCAAGGAGCTGTACCTGTCGGTGCTGGTCGATCGCGCCACCCAGACCGTGACCTTCATCGCCTCGGCGGAAGGCGGCATGGACATCGAGCAGGTCGCGGCCGAGAAGCCGGACGCGATCAAGACCCTGCACGTGAACTACGTCGAAGGCCTGCAGCCCTACCAGTGCCGTGACCTGGCCTTTGCGCTCGGTTTGAACGCCAAGCAGGCCGGCCAGCTGACCAAGATCATGCTGGGCCTGTACAAGCTGTTCAACGACAAGGACCTGGCGCTGGTCGAACTCAATCCGCTGGCGATCATCGACGACGGCAACCTCGCCGTGCTCGACGGCAAGATCAACAACGACGACAACGCCAACTTCCGTCATCCGGAACTGGTCGCGATGCGCGACGTGCGCCAGGAAGACGAGACCGAAGTGCTCGCTTCGAAGTACGACCTCAACTACGTGACCATGGACGGCAACATCGGCTGCATGGTCAACGGCGCCGGCCTGGCGATGGCGACGATGGACGTGATCTCGCTCAACGGCGGTTCGCCGGCCAACTTCCTCGACGTCGGTGGCGGCGCCAACAAGGAGAAGGTGACCGAGGCGTTCAAGCTGATCCTGCGCTCGCCAACCGTCAAGGCGATCTTCGTCAACATCTTCGGCGGCATCGTCCGCTGCGACATGATCGCGGAAGGCATCATCGCCGCGGTCAAGGAAGTGGGCGTCAAGGTGCCGGTGATCGTGCGTCTTGAAGGCACGAACGTGGATGCCGGCAAGGAGCTGCTGAAGAACTCCGGCCTGGCGATC
>JAFEBY010000095.1 GCA_018242465.1 Pseudomonadota bacterium
ATTCCGCCCTGTTGCTGGCCCGGCATGCCACCCTGCATCTGGCCACCGCCCTGTGCCGCGACGCCATCGGCGGGCGGCGCACTGCCGTTCCACATGCGGCGTTCGACCAGGCTCGGTGGCCGCGGTGCCGCAGGCATCGCCTGGGTGTCGCCGCCATCGCCGTACTCATTGCCACGGCGCGCCGAAGCATGTTCCGGCGTCGGCAACGGCGGTGCGTTATTCACCACGTCGATCGGCTGGGCGGCGGCGTCGGCCTGGGGCGGCCTGGGCGCGGCATTCGGCAGGTCCGGCGTCTCCACCACCTGGGTGGCGCGCTGCGCGTCCGCCGACGCTTTCTTCTTGCCGTCGTCGCGATTGGACAGCGAATGCATGACCCAGAACGCGACCAGCAACAGCAGGCCGACGATCGCGGCAAGGAAGAACATCGCCTTGCGATTGAGCTGCTGCATTTCGGTCTGCGTCAGCGTCGGCGCGGAAGCATCGAGATCGGGCGTGGCGTTGTCCTGCACGCGATCGAAATATGGATTGCCCTGCTGCTGCGGCTGCGCCTCGTGCTGTTGCCCGGCGTTCGCCTGCGGCGGGGTGTTGTTGTCGTCGGAAGGTGGGTAGTACTGGCTCATTGCTGCGATCCCCGGCGCAAGCCGATGACGTTGTCGCCATGGCGGATGATCAGGAACGGGTAAACCCCGTGGACGATGATGGTGTTGTTCTCGACCGTGGTATTGACCAGGAAGTCGCTGGTACGCGCCTTGTCGCGGCCATACACCGCCGGGAAGTTGCCGGTCGGGATGCCCTTGAGGTCGCTCATGCGGATATAGGTGAAGCTGCCGTCGTCGTAGACGGCCACCGGCACCAGCCAGCCTTCCGTGCTCCTGGTCGCGTAGTCGTAGCTGTAGTTGTAGGCGCGTCCTGCCGATAGCGCGGTATCGGCGGTGGCGGGCTCATCGGCTTTCTTCTGAGTGAAACGGGCGTCTTCCGGATAGCGGAAGGTGACCTTGTATTGCACGCCGGCGGCCTTGGCCTGATCGAGCGCACGCCAGTCAGTCGCCACCACCTTCAACTCGAAGATATAAGTGTGCGTTTCAGTACGCACCATCAGGTTGGTATCGACGTCGGGTGCTTTCGGCCGCAGGTAAAACAGGTTGTCGCGGCGCTGCAGGTCCCAGCCTCCGCTGAAACCGACGCTGTAATCCACCACCTTTTCGCTGGGACTCAACTCGATCTGGGTGGTGATGCCGAGACCGGTGCGGATCGGATAGATGCGATCGGCGGCATAGGTGTATTCCTGCACGACCTGGGCGGACGCATTCCCCGCGAACAGGCATGCGAACGCGGTCGTGCCCGCGATCAGGAAGGCGAACAGCTGGCGCATCAATGGACTCCTTGCGTCGGGCTGGCCGGCATCGCCGGACCTGTGGCCGATTGGGATGGCGACTGGACGGGCGCCGGAACGGATGGCGTCGCGCCCGGAACTGGCGCGGGCGGATGCGCGGCCTGCGGAGCCGACACAGGCTGTGCCGCGGCGGCAATCTGGTATTCGGCAGGTACTGGCGTCGCACTATCGAGGTCGCTGCGATAGTTGGTGACGCGGAAGCGCAGCGGATTGACCATGTTGTCGTCCTCGCGATCCATCTTCAGCTCGGGCCGATAGGCGAATTCCATGGTGACGATGCGACTGTCGAGCGGACGAGTCGCACCGTTCGACTTGTCGTAGAGCTGGCGCTGGTAGCGCACGGTGGCCCCGGTCGGCGGCTTGCCCGGCTTGGCGCCCAACGGTGTGACGCTGGTGATCTTGATGCGGATCGCGGTGCGGTCCCCGTACATCGCCACCGGACTTTCCGGATTGCGTGCATCGCGCGAAGCGCTATAGGCACTCCACACATCTGGCTCGGACATGGTGTAGACGGTGCGATAGTCGCGCTCGTTCACCAGTCCGGAATCATAGGATTCGCGCGCGAGCACGTACGAAGCGATGTTGGCGCGATTGATCGCTTCCTTCGCGATCACGCTCTGGAAGCCGTCGTCGCCGGAAACGCGTGCCAGGCGCGCGATGCCCGCGTAGGGATCGACCATCACCAGATAGGGCACCTCCTTCTTCAGCGGCACCATGTACGCGAGGATGCCCGCCATCACCAAAGTGAGCAGCAACGACAATCCCGCCACCCACCACGCGCGCTTTTCACTGCGTCGCGCGAGATCGGCGACGGTGACCTCGAAATTGGCGGCTTTGTTCACCGCGGCGTCGATCGCGGCCGACGCCTTCTTCTTTCCGAATGCCATGTGCTCTCCGGATCAGTTCTTGGCCGGACGGGCCGTGATGGCGCCGTTGTCGACCGCAAGTTCGATCCGCTGGGCGGCATAGACCTGCGCCAGCTGCTGCAATGCCGCCGCGCCGTCCGCCGTGCGGATCTGCCCGACCGCAGCCGGCAACGTGTAGTCCGAGGACAACTGGTAGGACAAGCCTGCGTGGGTGTCCTTGGCCCAGCGTGCGAGCACGCCCTTGAGCGTGCCGTCCATCGGCAGCGCGTAATAGGTGTAGGCCGGATTGAGCGGAATTTCCCGCGTGGTGTCGGCAAAACGGTTGACGGGCCGCCACTTGCCACCGAACTCCGGGGCTGGCGTGGTCGTGCATGCAGACACCAACACCGCTGTTGCCATGGCCAAGGCCATGTTTCTGGTCAGATTCTTCACTTGATCCCCTGTTGTACTGCCAAATCTCTTGCCACCCCGCTCCGACGGCATTACGCCCGTAACAGAGACGCAAGGCACATTTTTCTGTGCCTGCAATCACTTTATCCCACGAATTGTGACAGAGTCAACTTTAAAGACGTGGATTCCGTTGCATGGAGATGGACCCCCACCAGCAAGAGGGGGACACAGCTAGAATCGGAAGATGCTGCGCATCGATACCCATGCCCATGTCCTGCCACGCGACTGGCCCGATCTGGCCAGCAAATACGGCGAGCCCCGCTTCCCGGTGATCCACCACGGCGAGGACGGCCGCCACCGCATCTATCGCGACGGCAAGTTCTTCCGGGAAATCTGGCCCAAGACCTGGGATCCCCAGGAACGGATCGAGGACTACGCCCG
>JAFEBY010000096.1 GCA_018242465.1 Pseudomonadota bacterium
CGGTGGTGGTGCCGATGGGGAAGGCGTCACCGCTGTTGTGGTCGCTGGTGAAAGAAGCAATGGTGCAGTTGTCCGCAGCCGTAGGTGCCGTCCACGTGGCCACGGCGGTGCAAGCTGCACCGGCGCTGAGGCTGATGTTGCCCGGGCATGCGCTGATCACCGGGTCGGTGTCATCGGTCACGGTCACCGTGAAGGAGCAGGTGCTTTGGTTGCCAGCCGCATCGGTTGCGGTGTAGGTCACGGTGGTGGTGCCGATGGGGAAGGCGTCACCGCTGTTGTGGTCGCTGGTGAAAGAAGCAATGGTGCAGTTGTCCGCAGCCGTAGGTGCGGTCCACGTGGCCACGGCGGTGCAGGCCGCACCTGCACTGAGGCTGATGTTGCCCGGGCATCCGCTGATCACGGGGTCGGTGTTATCCGCCACGGTCACGGTGAAGGAGCAGGTGCTTTGGTTGCCTGCCGCATCGGTTGCGGTATAGGTCACCATTGTGGTTCCCAAGGGGAAGGCATCACCGCTGTTGTGGTCGCTAGTGAAAGAAGCGATGGAGCAGTTGTCCGCAGCCGTAGGTGCCGTCCACGTGGCCACGGCGGTGCAAGCTGCACCGGCGCTGAGGCTGATGTTGCCCGGACATCCGCTGATCACGGGGTCGGTATTGTCCGCCACGGTCACGGAGAAGGAGCAGGTGCTGCTATTGCCCGCCGCATCGGTTGCAGTGTAGGTCACGGTGGTGGTGCCGATGGGGAAGGCATCACCGCTGTTGTGGTCGCTGGTGAAGCTGGCCAGGGTGCAATTGTCGTTGGCGGTGGGCGCGGTCCAAGTGGCCACAGCGGTGCAAGCCGCACCGGCGCTGAGGCTGATGTTGCCCGGGCATCCGCTGATCAGGGGGGCGGTATTGTCCGCCACGGTCACCATGAAGGTGCAGGTCGAGGTATTGCCTGCCGCGTCCGTTGCGGTGTAGGTCACGGTGGTGGTGCCGATGGGGAAGGCGTCACCGCTGTTGTGGTCGCTGGTGAAGCTGGCCAGGGTGCAATTGTCGCTGGCGGTGGGCGCGGTCCAAGTGGCCACGGCATCACATCCGGCACCGGCGCTGAGGCTGATGTTGCTCGGGCATCCGCTGATCACCGGGTCGGTGTCATCGGTCACGGTCACGTCGAAGGAGCAGGTACTTTGGTTGCCCGCCGCATCGGTGGCGGTGTAGGTCACGGTGGTGGTGCCGAGCGGGAAGGCATCGCCGCTATTGTGGGTGCTGGTGAAGCTGGCCAAGGTGCAGTTGTCGGCAGCCGTGGGTGCTGTCCAGGTGGCGATTGCATCACAAGCTGCACCGGCGCTGAGGCTGATGTTGCTGGGGCACCCGCTGATCACGGGATCCGTGTCATCGGTCACGGTGACATCGAAGGAGCAGGTGCTTTGGTTGCCCTCTGCATCGGTGGCGGTGTAGGTCACGGTGGTGGTGCCCAAGGGGAAAGCATCGCCGCTGTTGTGGTCGCTGGTGAAGCTGGCCAAGGTGCAGTTGTCGCTGGCGGTGGGCGCGGTCCAACTGGCCACGGCATCACATCCGGCACCAGCGCTGAGGCTGATGTTGCTCGGGCACCCGGAGATCACGGGGTCGGTATCGTCGGTCACGGTCACGTCGAAGGAGCAGGTGCTTTGGTTGCCAGCCGCATCGGTGGCGGTGTAGGTCACGGTGGTGGTGCCGAGCGGGAAAGCATCGCCGCTGCTGTGGTCGCCGCTGATCGAAGCCCCGCTGCAGTTGTCGCTGACGGTGGGGGTGGTCCAGGTGGCCACGGCATCACACCCCGCACCGGCGCTCAGGCTGATGTTGCTCGGGCACCCGGAGATCACGGGATCGGTGTCATCGGTCACGGTGACATCAAAGACGCAAGTGCTGCTGTTGCCTGCCGCATCGGTGGCGGTGTAGGTCACGGTGGTGGTGCCTAAGGGGAAGGCATCACCGCTGTTGTGGTCGCTGGTGAAGCTGGCCAGTGTGCAGTTATCGCTGGCAGTGGGCGCGGTCCAGGTGGCCACGGCATCACACCCCGTACCGGCGCTCAGGCTGATGTTGCCGGGGCACCCACTGATCACGGGATCCGTGTCATCGGTCACGGTGACATCGAAGGAGCAGGTGCTTTGGTTACCTGCCGCATCGGTGGCGGTGTAGGTCACGGTGGTGGTGCCAATGGAGAAGGCATCGCCGCTGTTGTGGGTGCTGGTGAAGCTGGCCAGGGTGCAGTTGTCAGCAGCCGTGGGTGCTGTCCATGTGGCGATTGCATCACAAGCGGCACCGGCGCTGAGGCTGATGTTGCCGGGGCACCCGCTGATCACGGGATCCGTGTCATCGGTCACAGTCACATCGAAGGAGCAGGTGCTTTGGTTGCCTGCCGCGTCCTCAGCGCTGTAGGTCACGGTGGTGGTGCCCAAGGGGAAGGCATCACCGCTGTTGTGGCTGCTGGCGAAAGTGGCCACGGTGCAATTGTCAGCAGCCGTAGGCGCGGTCCACGTAGCCACTGCGGTGCAGGCCGTACCAGCGCTTAGGCTGATGTTGGCGGGGCAACCACTGACCACCGGGGTGATGGTGTCCATCACGGTCACGATGGCCACGCAATCATTGGTGTTGCCACCGCCGTCGGTCACGGTGAGGGTCACGTTGTTCGCGCCGATGTTGCTGCAATCGAAGGCGGTCTGCGAAGCCACCAGGGAGGCGATCGCGCCGTTGTCGGTGCTTCCACCGTCGATGTCAGCGGCCACGATGCTGGCGTTGCCCGCCGCGTCGAGGTAGATGGTCACCGGTTGGCACACGGCCACGGGCGGGTTGTTGTCGGTCACGGTGACGGTGGCGGTGCAGTCGTCGGTGTTGCCTGCGGCATCGGTCACGGTCAAGGTCACGGTGTAGGTGCCCACGGCGGTGAAGCTGTTGGGCGTTACGCTCATGGAAGCGATGGAGCAGTTGTCGGTGGTGCCGCCATCCACCTGGGCTGCGGTGATCGACACGTTGCCGGTGTTGTCCAGGTTCACCGAGAGGTTCTGGCATACGGCCACAGGGGCCTCCGCATCAATGATGGTGACTTGCTGGGCACAGCTGGAGCTGTTGCCGCTGTTGTCAGTTGCTGTCCAAGTCACCGTATAATTGCCCACGGCCATCGGGTATACGGCATCGTTGGCGACGTTAAGGCCGGAACTGCAAGTAGTGGCGGCGCTATAAATTCCTAGTTCAGGTGAGGTGGCTGCACAGAGACCTGCATCAATCGGAATTATTGTGTCGTTCGGGCAGGTGATCGCCGGAGGGGTCACATCAACGATCGTGACAGTGAAGGAGCAGGTGGAGGTGTTGCCACTTCCATCTATGGCCGTGTAGGTTATGGTATGGGTGCCGATGTTCAGGAAAGTCCCGCTTGGAGGTCCGCTTGTTCGGGAGATGCTCGCACCGCTACAATTGTCGCTCACAGTGGGAGCGGTCCATGTAGCTCGTGCCGTGCAAGGCGCTGCATTTCGTGTGATGTTGCTCGGGCACCCGCTGATCACGGGGTCGGTATCATCGGTCACGGTCACATTAAAGGAACAGGTCGAAGTGTTACCCGCCGCATCGGTTGCGGTGTAGGTCACGGTGGTGGTGCCGAGCGCGAACACGGCCCCACTGTTGTGGGTGCTGGTGAAGCTGGCCAGGGTGCAGTTGTCAGCAGCCGTGGGTGCTGTCCATGTGGCGGTTGCATCACAAGCGGCACCGGCGCTGAGGCTGA
>JAFEBY010000097.1 GCA_018242465.1 Pseudomonadota bacterium
GCCGCGAAGATGGAAGGCGTGGTCGAACTGGCCGAGGAAATGCTGCAGATGCCGGTGCGCATCGGCATTCCCCAGCACGTCACCGGCCTCGGCGAAGTGGTCGGCAACCCGGTGCATGCCACCGGTGTCGGCCTGCTGCTGATGGGCGCGCAGCACGAACAGCCGCGACGCTCGCGTTCGCTGCTGCCGAGTGGCGGTCGCGCCGGCGGCCTCCTCAACAAATTGAAGGATTGGTATCGCGGCGAGTTCTGAGGCCGCGACAAGGCAAGTGCGACACCGCAACACGTAATGAAACGACGCAACAGCAACGCAGCAATGCAATACATCGCCAGAGGGTCCACGGGAGGCGCATCCCGCCAATGGCATCGACATACACAGCGAGGGTATACACATGGCACAGTTTGAATTGGTTGAGCGAATGACTCCGAATGCGGTCATCAAGGTGGTTGGCGTTGGCGGCGGTGGCGGCAATGCCGTCGCGCACATGGTCAACAGCAACATCGAAGGCGTGGAATTCATCACCGCCAACACCGATGCCCAGGCGATCAAGAACTGCGGCGCGAAGATGCAGCTGCAGCTTGGTGGCAACGTCACCAAGGGCCTTGGCGCGGGTGCGAATCCGGAAGTCGGCCGCCAGGCCGCGCTGGAGGATCGCGAACGCATCATCGAAGCGCTGCAAGGCGCCGACATGGTCTTCATCACCGCCGGCATGGGTGGCGGCACTGGCACTGGTGCAGCGCCCGTCGTCGCGCAGCTGGCCAAGGAGATGAACATCCTCACCGTTGCCGTCGTCACCAAGCCGTTCCCGTTCGAAGGTCGCCGGCGCATGCAGGTCGCGCTCAAGGGCATCGAGGAGTTGTCGCAGCACGTCGACTCGTTGATCACCATCCCCAACGAGAAGCTGATCACGGTGCTCGGCCGCAACGCGACGATGGTGCAGGCGTTCCGTGCCGCCAACGACGTGCTGCAAGGTGCAGTGCAGGGCATCGCCGACCTGATCGTCCGCCCGGGCCTGATCAACGTCGACTTCGCCGACGTTCGCACCGTGATGAGCGAAATGGGCCTGGCGATGATGGGTACCGGCCACGCGCGTGGCGATGATCGTGCCCAGGCTGCCGCCGAAGCCGCGATCCAGAATCCGTTGCTCGACGACGTCAACCTGTCCGGCGCCAACGGCATCCTGGTCAACATCACTGCTGGCCCCGACTTCACCATGGCCGAGTTCGACGAAGTCGGTCACACGGTGGAGAAGTTCGCCTCGGAAGATGCGACCGTCGTCATCGGCACCGTGCTCGATCCCGACATGCAGGACGAAGTGCGTGTCACTGTCGTCGCCACCGGCCTCAACCCGGTCAACGCCGGCCGCATCGCTCCGCGCACCGACAGCTACGAGCGCGCCAGTGCCCCGCCGCGTCGTTCGCAGGTGGAGCTGGTGCGCGAGCGTCCGAAGCTGGATGGCACCACCGGCCTGCCGGTCGATGCGGTCATCGAGCCTTACAACCCGACCCGGTCGTTCTCGGCGACGTTGCGCGGGCACAGCCAGGGTGCCGCCAGCGCGGCCGAGCCGAGCGCGGCTCCGGCAATCGCCGACCTGCCGAGTGACTACCTCAACATCCCGGCCTTCCTTCGCCGCCAGGCGGACTGATCGTTCGGGCAAGTTCTGGCCGGTCGGTCCCGACGCCGCCCACACCCTCCCTCGCGGGCGCGAGGGGCCGGCCGGCTGGCTTGATCATCCCCTTCGCTGGCTGCGCCGTCAGCGAAGGGCTTCTTCCCCCCCGAAAAGCGCGTCTCTGCTGCTTCATGCGTTGCGGCACCCTCATTCACGTTGCATACGAGTGCCCTTGCGGTGCCGTGCTAACCTGAACCGTTGCGTCAACCGTCGGTCGGTTGGGGCGTTTTCATTCACCAAGGTCGCCGATCCAGTCAGCGCATGATCCGTCAACGCACATTGCGAAACGTCATCCGTGCGACCGGCGTCGGCCTGCATGGCGGTGAAAAGGTGTTCCTGACCCTGCGCCCGGCTCCGGTGGATACCGGCATCGTGTTTCGCCGCGTCGATCTCGATCCCGTGGTGGAGCTCCCGGCGCGCGGTGACCTGGTCAGCGAAACCATGTTGTGCACCGGTCTTGCCACCGATGGCGTGCGCGTCAACACCGTCGAACACCTGATGTCGGCCCTCGCCGGTCTTGGCATCGACAATGCCTGGATCGACCTGTCGGCGCCGGAAGTGCCGATCATGGACGGATCGTCCAGCCCCTTCGTGTTCCTGCTGCAGTCGGCGGGCATCGTCGAACAGGACGCGCCCAAGAAGTTCATCCGCATCCGGAAGACGATCGAAGTGCGGGAGGGCGACAAGCGCGCCGCCTTCGATCCGCATGACGGCTTCCGCCTCGATTTCACCGTCGACTTCAACCATCCGGCGATCCCGGCGTCGCTGTCGCGGGCGACAGTCGAGTTCTCGACCGCCAGCTATATCCGCGAAGTCAGTCGCGCGCGCACCTTCGGCTTCATGCGCGATCTCGAATTCATGCGCGAACGCAATCTTGGCCTCGGTGGTTCGATGGACAACGCGATTGTTCTTGACGAGTTCCGCGTGCTGAACGAGGACGGCCTGCGCTACGCCGACGAATTCGTCCGCCACAAGATCCTCGACGCCGTCGGCGATCTCTACCTGCTCGGCCATCCGGTGCTGGGCGCCTATACCGGCTACAAGTCCGGGCACGCCCTCAACAACGCCCTGGTCCGCCAAGTGCTGGCCACGACTGATGCCTGGGAACTGGCCACGTTCGAGGACGAGCTGGCGACCGATCCGGCCCAGCGATCGGCTATATATGGGACGTACGTCCCGGTTTGAGGCTGAACGGCCAGCGATCCCTTAACACCCCGGGACGCCAACCCTCCTAGGATGCACCCTCCGGTCGGGACGGGCGCCGTGCGCGCAGCCGATCCGCCCGGGTGGGCTTGGGTGCGTTTTCTTCACTCTGGTCCCCGGCAGGCCCTTGCGCGATCAGTTCGCGCACGGTGCGCAGGGCGGAACGCTCGGTGCCGGAAGCAGATCGCCGGGGCGTGGGCTGCGTGATTCCTACTCCCGGCTGCGCAGGCATCCGGACCACGCGGATCGCCAACGCATCCACGGCCAGACCCAGGGAACGGGCGGCTTCGAGGATGGCGTCACCGGACAGGCGCAGGCGACTGCTCCAGGCCGGGCCATCCACTGAATACACCAGGCGGTTTCCATCGATGTTGGCCAACCGGGCATGCGCGGCCAACTGCAACGGCAAGGCGATGCGCAGCTGGTGATCCAGCGACGCCAGCCACTCAGCCCGCTTCAGCGGGGCGGCGGCGGCGCCAGCCAGGGCGGCCTGCCAGGCGCTCGGGACGGAGCGGGGCGGCGTTTGTCGGGGGATGCGTGGTTTGGACATCGGAGATGACATTGAAGAAGACAGGTTCAGCCTACAAGGCCGTACGACACTTTAAACACTCGCGCGTGAGCCGCAGCTGGGTCCGCAAGGATCCGGGCTATCGTTTCGTGTTCCAACCGCGCTTCCACGCCGAGGCGCCGGTGTCGAGCTTGGGCTCGCGCCTGCGTGTGACGGCCCAGCGCTTGCTGGCGCGTGTCGGCCAGAGTATGGCCCGCACTCCGTATCGCGCGCTTGCCGCGGCACTGGTGGTCGGCCTGGTGGGCGGACTGGCGGCGATGGCGGCGTTCGACCACGCCGAGTTGGCCGCCCAGACTGCCGGTACCGAGCTGATCCGCCGCGACAGCCAGCGGGAACTCAATGCGATGTCGGCGCGTCTGGCCGAGTTGCAGGCGCAGGCGACCCGCCTGAATGCCGTGGGCCAGCGCCTGGTCGACGCCAGTGGCCTGCAGGGCGGCGAATTCAATTTCTCGGCACCCATCGGCCAGGGCGGTGGCGGCCCCGCCAGTGACATCACCCCGGCGCAGATGCGCAGTGGCCTCGATGCCGTGCAGGCGCAGTTCGACAGCGCCGGCGGCCAGCTCACCGTGCTCGACACGCTGCTCGCCAGCCGGACTGCCAAAGGCAGCCTGGACCGTGCGATCGCGCCGACCGCGAACAGTTACGTGACCTCGACCTTCGGTGCGCGTGCCGATCCCTTCGGCGCTGGCGAACAATTCCACAAGGGCATCGATTTCGCCGCACGGGTCGGTGATCCGGTCTATGCCGTCGCCGATGGTGTGGTCAGCTTCGTCGGTCAACGCACCGGCTACGGCAACGTGATCGAGGTTGACCATGGCAACGGCTATGTCACCCGCTATGCCCACAACTCGCAGCTGCTCAAGCAGGTCGGCGACCTGGTGCGGGCCGGGACCGAAATCGCCAAGGCGGGTTCGACCGGGCGTTCCACCGGCGCACACGTGCATCTGGAAGTGTGGAAAAACGGTGCTTATGTGAATCCGGCGCCCTTTCTGGCTGGTCGTTCCTCGGTGAAGCGCGGCTGAGCACTTGAGGGCGGGCGATCCCGTCCCCAGCTACAATGTACGGTTCCAAGGGGCGCCTCGGCGCCCCTTTCAGCTTCTGATGGCGCTTTGGCGCCCTTCCGTTTTTCGAGCCCAACAAACTCCATGTTCAACCAACTCCTTACCCGCGTTTTCGGCAGCCGCAACGAACGACTGCTCAAGCAACTCGACGGCATCGTCCGCAAGATCAACGCGCTTGAGCCGCAGATGCAGGCCTTGTCCGATGACGCGCTGAAGGCCAAGACCCAGGAATTCAAGGATCGCCTCGCCAAGGGTGAGTCGCTGGACAAGCTGCTGCCGGAAGCGTTCGCGGTCTGCCGCGAAGCCTCGGTGCGCGTGCTCGGCATGCGCCCCTACGACGTCCAGCTGATCGGCGGCATGGTCCTGCACATGGGCAAGATCGCCGAAATGCGCACTGGCGAGGGCAAGACCCTGGTCGGCACGCTGCCGGTCTACCTCAATGCGCTGGGAGGCAAGGGCGTCCACGTCGTCACCGTCAACGACTACCTTGCGCGCCGCGACGCCGCGCAGATGGGCAAGCTCTACAACTGGCTGGGCCTCTCGGTCGGCGTGGTATTCCCGGGCATGCCGCATTCGGACAAGCACGCCGCCTACGCCGCCGACATCACCTACGGCACCAACAACGAATTCGGCTTCGATTACCTGCGCGACAACATGGCGCTGGCGAAGGAAGATCGTTTCCAGCGCGGCCTCAATTACGCGATCGTCGATGAAGTCGACTCGATCCTGATCGACGAGGCGCGCACGCCGCTGATCATCTCCGGTCCTGCCGATGATTCTCCGGAACTGTACATGCGCGTCGACGCGATCGTCCCGCGCCTGACCCGCCAGGAGAAGGAAGAAGGCGTCGGCGATTTCTGGGTCGACGAGAAGCAGAAGCAGGTGCATCTGTCGGAATCCGGCCAGGAACTCGCGGAAGAACTGCTGCGTGCCGGTGGCATCCTCGGCGAGGACGACAGCCTCTACAACCCGCAGAACATCCACGTCGTCCACCATCTCAACGCGGCGCTGCGCGCCAATGCGATCTACCAGAAGGATGTCGACTACATCGTGCGCGATGGCGAAGTCATCATCGTCGACGAATTCACCGGCCGTACCCTGCAGGGACGCCGCTGGTCCGATGGCCTGCACCAGGCGGTGGAAGCGAAGGAGCGCGTCGAAATCCAGCGCGAGAACCAGACGCTGGCAAGCATCACCTTCCAGAACCTGTTCCGCATGTACAACAAGCTGGCCGGCATGACCGGCACGGCGGACACGGAAGCGTTCGAATTCCAGAGCATCTACGGCCTGGAAGTGGTGGTGATCCCGACCCATCGCCCGATGGTCCGCAAGGATCACCCGGACCTGGTCTTCCTCAACCGCGCCGGCAAGTTCCGCGCGGTCGCCAACGAGATCCAGGAAGCGCACAAGAAGGGCCAGCCGGTGCTGGTCGGCACGACCTCGATCGAAGTGTCGGAACTGTTGAGCGACTATCTCGGCAAGTTCGGCGTGCCGCACGAAGTGTTGAACGCCAAGCAGCACGAACGCGAAGCGACAATCGTCGCCCAGGCCGGCCGTCCCGGCGCGGTCACCATCGCCACCAACATGGCCGGTCGCGGTACCGACATCGTGCTCGGCGGTTCGCTGGAATCGGAACTGGCCGAACTGGAAGCCGCCGGCACGCCTGCGGATGACGCCACCAAGGCGCGCATGAAGGCCGAGTGGCAGGAACGCCACGAGAAGGTCAAGGAACTTGGCGGCCTGCACATCCTCGGCACCGAACGCCACGAAAGCCGCCGCATCGACAACCAGCTGCGTGGCCGTTCCGGCCGCCAGGGCGATCCCGGTTCGTCGCGCTTCTATCTGTCGCTGGACGACAACCTGATGCGCATCTTCGCCGCCGATTGGGTGCAGAAGATGATGGAGCGCATGGGCCTGAAGGAAGACGACATCATCGAGTCGCCGCTGGTCACGCGCCAGATCGCCAATGCCCAGCGCAAGGTCGAGGCGCACAACTTCGACATCCGCAAGAACCTGCTCGATTTCGACGACGTCAACAACGACCAGCGCAAGGTGATCTACCAGCAGCGCGACGAGTTGCTGGAAGCGGAATCGATCAAGGAGAACATCGACGGCATTCGCGCCGACGTGATCGCCGATACCGTGCGCCGCTACGTGCCCGAGGAATCGATACACGACCAGTGGGACCTCGAAGGCCTGCAATCGGAACTGGCCAACGAGATCGGGGTGCAATTGCCGTTGGTCGATGAGATCGGCAAGCGTGAGGACGTGGAATCGTCCGATGTCGAAGAAGAAGTGCAGAAGGCGGTCGACAGCCACTTTGTCGCCAAGGAAGCCGAAGTTGGCACCGACACCATGCGCATGATCGAGAAGCATCTGATGTTGTCGGTGCTCGACCAGAACTGGAAGGAACACCTCGCACGCATGGACTACCTGCGCCAGGGCATCCACCTGCGCGGCTTCGCCCAGAAGCAGCCGAAGGACGAGTACAAGAGGGAAGCGTTCGAGCTGTTCTCCGAGATGCTGGAAACCGTCAAGCGCGAAGTCACCACCACGCTCGGCCGCGTGCGCATCCGCAGCGAGGAAGAAATCGCCGCGATGGAAGCGGCGGAACGCCAGCAGGCCCAGGCCGCTGCCCAGCAGATGCAGTTCCAGCATCCCGACATGGGCGGCTATGGCGCCGACGAGGAAGCGCGTGCGGTGCAACAGGCACAGCTCGCCGATGCCAATGGCGCGCCGCTGGTCGGACGCAATGACCCATGCCCCTGCGGCAGTGGCAAGAAGTACAAGCACTGCCACGGACAGCTCGCCTGAAATCCATCCACGTCGTCGCCGGAGTGATCCGCGACGTGCGCGGACGGATCCTGCTGGCGCGACGCACGCAGGGTCGTGATCTTGCCGGCCGCTGGGAATTCCCCGGCGGCAAGGTCGAGGCGGGGGAAACGCCAGAGCAGGCACTGCAGCGCGAATTGCAGGAAGAGCTCGGCATCGATGCGATGGTGGGCGCGCCGATCATCGCGGTGCCGCAGCATGCGCCGAAAGCGCTGGTGCTCGACGTCTACGAGATCAAGTCGTATCGGCATGCGCCGCGTGGACTCGATGGCCAGGCATTGGCATGGGTGCCGCCGGGCAAGTTGGCGCAATACCCGATGCCGCCCGCCGATGGCCCGGTGGTCGCGGCATTGCTGCAACCCGATCGCGTGCTGATCACGCCAGAACCCGAAGATGCCGGACGTTGGCTGCAGTCGTTGCAGGCGGCAGTGGTGTGCCACGATCTTCGCCGCGTGCAGTTGCGTGCACCGATCTTTGCCGCCGCACATCCGGACGCCTGGCGTGCGCTGGCCGGGCGGGCGAGTGCATGGCTGCGTGCACAGGGCGTCGATGCCTGGATCAACGGGGATGCCGAACTCGCCCGCGAACTCGATATCGGATTGCACCTGCGTGCGTCGCAACTGGCGTCAACACACGCGGAGTGGACCGGGTTGCGCCTCGCGGCGTCCTGCCATTCCACCGCGGAGTTGGACGCTGCGACAGCGTTGGCTTGTGCGTTCGCATTCCTTGGCCCGGTGAACAAGACCCGCAGCCATCCCGGCATCACCGGCATCGGCTGGGAGGCGTTCCGCGAGATGCGCGCGCATGTTCCGGCCATCCCGGTGTATGCACTGGGCGGGTTGGGCATGGAGGATGCCGCGATCGCGCGCCGTCATGGCGCGCAGGGAATCGCGGCGATCCGTGCGTTTTGGAGCGACTAGGGCGTCGCCAGTCCGCGATACAGCCGATCCAGCGCATCGGCGGCGCGATCGAGATCTTCCCGAGTGCCACTGTTTTCGACAATGTCGTCGGCGATCGTCAGTCGCTGCGCGCGGGTCGCCTGGGCGGCGATCATTCCGTCTGCCAGTGCCGCGTCGATGCCGTCGCGTGCCAACAGGCGCGCGCGCTGCAATTCCGCCGGCACGTCGACCACGACGATGCGATCGAGCCATGGGTAGGCAGTGCGTCCGCCGCCTTCGGTCAGCAATGGAATCGCGGCAATCGCATAGGGCGCCGTGGCCGCCATGCAAGCGTCGTGCAAGGCGGCGCGGATGCGCGGGTGGGTGATCGCCTCGAGTGCCTTGCGTTGCGCGGGATTGTCGAAGATGCGCCGACGCAGCGCGGCGCGATCGAGGCTGCCGTCGGCTTGCAGCACGTCGTTGCCGAAATGCGCGGTGATCTCGGCGAGTGCGGGTTGACCAGGTGCGACGATCTCGCGGGCGATGGCGTCGGCATCGGCAAGAAACGCGCCTCGCGCATGCAGGCGTTCCGCCAGTGCCGATTTCCCGGAAGCAATCCCGCCGGTCAGTCCGACACAGAACATGGCGTCAGGGCTTCAGTCCGGTCACGCGCAGATAGGCGTCGATGATCTGCCCGCCCCACATGAAGACGATCCAGCCCGCCAGCGCCAGGTATTGACCGAATGGCAATGGCGTGGCCTTGTCGCGCCCTTGTACCGCCAGCAGGATCGCGCCGATCACCGCGCCAAGGACCGAGGAGATCAGCAGGGTCGGCAGCAGGGCCTTCGATCCGCACCAGGCACCGATGGCCGCCAACAACTTGAAGTCGCCGTGGCCCATGCCGTTCTTGCCGGTGAGCTGTTTGAACACCCACCACACGATCCACAGCGAGACATAGCCCCAGGCTGCGCCCAGGATTGCGGACTTGGCCGGCACGTAGAGATGGTCGCCGGCGGCGATCAAGCCCAGCCACAGCAAGGGCAGGGTGAGCTTGTCCGGCAGGAGCTGGGTGCGGATGTCGATGCCCGAGAGCGCGATCAGGAACCAGCTGAAGATCAGCGCGCCCCAGCCTTGCCAGCCGAAGCCGAAACGCCAGACGCAGGCCAGGGACAACAGCATGGTCAGCAGTTCCACCAGCGGATACTGCAGGGAGACTGGCGTGCCGCAGTGGCGGCATTTGCCGCGCAGTGCGATCCAGCTCAACAGCGGGATGTTCTCGTACCAGCTCAGGCGCGTCTTGCAGTGCGGGCAATGGGAGGGTTCCACCGCGATGCCTGGCGGCGCAGGTTCATAGACCTCGGGCAGTTCCAAGGCCTCGCGGGCATCGCGCTTCCACTCCCATTCCATGCGCCTGGGCAGGCGCAGGATCACCACATTGAGGAAGCTGCCGGTCGCCAGGCCCAGACCGGCGATCAGGCCGTAGCCGAGCGCCGGCTGGGTGTCGAGATAGGCCATTAGCGGCAACAGGCCCTTAGCCGACCACCGATGCCAGCTTGAAGATGGGCAGGTACATGCCGATCACCATGCTGCCGACCAGGATGCCGATCACCACCATCACCAGCGGTTCGATCAGGCTGGACAGCGCATCCACCGAGTTGTTCACCTCTTCCTCGTAGAAGTCGGCGACCTTGTACATCATGGTGTCGAGCGCGCCGGCTTCTTCGCCGATCGCGGTCATCTGCACCACCATGTGCGGGAACAGGTTGGTCTGCTTCATCGCGGTATTGACCTGATAGCCAACCGCGACGTCGTCACGGATGCGTTTCACCGCATCGGTATAGACCATGTTGCCGGTGGCGCCGGCCACGGAATCCAGGGCCTCCACCAACGGCACGCCGGCGGCGAAGGTCACCGCCAGGGTCCGGGCGAAGCGCGCGATCGCCGAATTGTTGAGGATGGTGCCGATGATCGGGATCTTCAGCGAAACGCGGTCGATGAAGTGCTGCAACTTGATCGAGCGCTTGTAGAACCAGATGAAGCCGAAGATGCCGCCGGCAATGGCGATCAGGATGAGCCACCAGACTTTGACCACGATTCGGCTTGCCCACACGATCATCTTGGTGAAGGCGGGCAGGTCGGTCCCGAAGCTCTTGAAGATATCTTCGAACTGCGGAACCACATAGACCAGCAACACGCCGCTGACCAGGACCGCCACCGCGATCACCATGGCCGGGTAGAACAGGGCTTTCTTGATCTTGCCCTTGATGGTCTCGATGTTTTCCTTGTAACTGGCGATGGTCTCCAGCACGGTTTCCAGCACACCGGCGCTTTCGCCGGCACGCACCAGATTGCGATAGAGCTCGTCGAATTGGATCGGATGCTTGCTCAGGGTCTCGTACAGGGACGAGCCGCCGGAGATGTCATCGCGCATGGCCATGATCATGTTGGCCATCTTCGGGTTCTTCTGGCCGCTGCCGATGATCTCCAGCGACTGCACGATCGGCACGCCGGACTTCATCATCGTTGCCCACATGCGGCTGAAGGTGGCGATGTCACGCGGGGTGATCTTCTTGCCGGCGCCGCCCAACAGCGGTTTTGCCTTGAGCTTGACCACATCCGGAGTGATGCCTTGCTTGCGCAGTTCGGCCTTGACCAGCGCCTCGTTCTTGGCGTCGAGTTCGCCTTTCATCTCCACGCCGCGCTTGTCCTTCCCTTTCCAGGTAAAGGTCTTCATGGCATTGGGATCGGGTTTCGCCTTCGGGGCGAACAGCCCGGTGCGGGCGGCAGTCCTGGGGGAAGAAGACATGCTCAGTCCTTGGTGACTCGGTTGATTTCGGCCAGGCTGGTGATTCCATTCTTCGCCTTCAGGAGCGCTGACTGGCGCAGGTCACGGATGCCGCTGCGTTGCGCGGCTTCCCCGATCTGCAGCATGTTGCCGCCCTTCAACACGATGGCTTGGATCTCCTCGTTCATCGGCATCACCTGGTAGATGCCGGTACGCCCCTTGTA
>JAFEBY010000098.1 GCA_018242465.1 Pseudomonadota bacterium
ATCGAAACCAGCCCAATTGCACCGGAAGTCATCTCCATGCGCACTGCCTTCGCCAAGTTTGGAGTGATCCTGCCGCTGGTCGCCGCGCTCGCGGCCTGCGCGACCACCAGCACCAGCAAGGCACCCGTTGCGCCAGTCGCGTCGGCGGTTCCGGTCGCGTATGGCCATGTCGATGTCAGCCGCCGTCCGCCGGGCGACGCCGACGGTTATCGGCCGCCGCTGAAGGTCGGCGTGTTGTTGCCGCTGAGCGGTGGCCTGGCGGTTGCTGCCACGCCGGTCCGCGATGGCTTCATGGCGGGGTACTACAACGAACGTCGCCGCCGTCCGGAAGTGCATTTCTACGACTCGTCGATCGGCGCCAACGCGGCATACGCCAAGGCGGTCGCCGATGGCGCCGATTACGTGGTCGGGCCGCTTGGACGCGAAGGCGTCACCGAGCTGTTCGCCAAGGATGGTTTGAAGGTACCGGTGCTGGCACTGAACCAGGCTGATGCAAAAACGCCAGCCGGCAGCCTGAGTTTCGCCCTGTCGCCGGAAGACGAAGCGGAAGCGATCGCACAGGCGCAATTGTCGTCGGGCATCCACAAGGCGGTGGTGATCGCAGGTGGGGATACCATCCAGAAACGCGCCGCAGCTGCGTTCATCACCTATTTCAATGGACATGGCGGCAAGGCTGCACCGGCTGTCACGAATGGCGATGCGTTCGGCGAGGACATGCAGAAGGCCGCGCAATCGCTTGGCGGTGCAGAAGGCGTGTTCCTCGCGCTCAAGGGCGACCAGATCGAAGCATTGGTGCCGAAGCTCGCGACATCGCCGGTGGCGAACGCACGCCGCTTCGCCAGCTCGCAGATCCAGCTCGGCATCGGCAAGGGGGATGACAGTGCGCTCGACGGCATCGTCTTCCCGACCGAAGCCTGGAACGTGCGCAAGACCGCGCTGGCGCCGACGGCAAGCAGCCTGGCAGCGCTGTCGCCGACCGCACGCGGCGCGGCTTCCAAATTGTTTGCCTTCGGTTACGACGCGTGGCTGATCACGGCCTATCCGGAACACCTCAATGGGGGTCGCGAAGGTGGCGTGCGTGGCGCAACCGGCGACCTGCACGTGGACCGCGACGGCAACATCGTGCGCATGCCGGGCTGGTCGGTATTCCGCCAAGGCCAGCCGGTTCCGCTTGCCGAACGCTGATCGCACGCGCCGGCAAATCGTCGGCGAACGGGCTGAAGCCGCCGCCGAAGCACTGCTGCACTCGCACGGCCTGGTCGTGCTTGAACGCAATGCCAACTTCCGTGTCGGCGAAATCGACCGGGTGATGCAAGACGGCGAGATGCTGGTCTTCGTCGAAGTGCGTTACCGCATGCCCGGCACCTTCGGCAATGGCGCGGATTCGATCGACTGGAAGAAGCGCCGGCGCCTGGTGCGCGCAGCCGAGACGTGGCTGCAGCGCCATCCCGAACATCGCGACCGCAGTTGCCGCTTCGACGTGGTCGACGCGCACGGCGATCCCGCCTCCCCCACCCTGCGCTGGATCACTTCCGCGTTCCGCGCCGACGAGATTTGACATGCCCTCGATCCTCACCCATGCCGCTGCCGAACGCGGGCGGATCTCGCCGCGCCTGCTGTGCGCTGGCGTGCCACCCCAAGGGCGCGCAGCCCAGCGATGCTCTCAAGCGAAGTGATCGTATCCCGATGACTGCAGCCGAAATTCGTTACCCGCGCCATCCAGCGCATGCACGCCATCACCGGCAACAATGCGACCCACACGCGTCAAGCGAATGCCAAGTGAATCCGACAATGTCGCCAACGCATTGCGTCGCGACGGATCGGCGGTGAAGCAAAGCTCGTAATCGTCGCCGGACGATTGCAGGCGCCAGCGCTCCATGCCTTCCGCCTGCGCCGCCAGCGCACCAGACGCCGGCAATGCATCCAGCCACACTTCCGCGCCGACGCCACTCGAGGCGCAGACATGCCCGAGATCCTGCACCACGCCATCGGAGACATCGATGCAGGCATGCGCAACCCCGACCAGCGACTGACCCAGCATGCAACGCGGCGTGGGGCGATCGAGGCGTGACCGCAATTCATCCGCGCATGGCGTGCCCTGCAATACCTCATGCAAGGCGAACGCTGCATCGCCGAGCGTGCCGCTCACCCAAATGTCATCACCGGCTTTCGCGGCATCGCGACGCAAGGCGGTTCCTGCCGCAACGAAGCCGCAAGCCGTGACGGTCAGTGACAGCGGGCCACGCGTGGTGTCGCCGCCGACCAGGACGATGCCCTGCTGTTCGGCAAGCGCGAGAAACCCATCGATGCACGCATCCAGCCAGACATCGTTCGGCACAGGCAACGACAGCGCCAACGTGCACCACGCCGGTGTCGCGCCCATCGCCGCGAGATCGGAGAGATTGACCGCCAGCGCCTTCCAACCGACATCGAATGCAGTGGTCGATTCCGGGAAATGCACGCCGCTGTTGAGCGTGTCGGTGACGATCACCAGCTCGTGGCCGGCAGGAGGACGCAGGATCGCGCCGTCATCGCCAATGCCAAGGACCACGTCGGTTCGCGACGACACGCGCGCCGCGATGCGGGAAATCAGGTCGAACTCGCCGCGCAGAACCTGTTTACGATCCTTCATGAGCGAAGTCCAGCGGTTCGTGGCGGAGCGGAGCAAGCGCAGCGTATGTGCTGATACGTGAGCATTGCGAGCACCGCACGCGGACCGCAGGGCGAGCGCAACAGGAGCGTATAGCGGTTCTCACTTGCGTGCGGCATTCACCTCCACCGCACGCCAGGCTTCGGCCGCGCGATCGAGCACGCCGTTGACGTAGGTGTGGCCGTGTTCGGCGCCGAAACGCTTGGCGGTTTCGATCGCTTCGTTGATCACCACCCGATATGGCACGTCGATGCGTTGGCGCAATTCGTAGGTGGCGATGCGCAACACCGCGCGTTCGACCGGATCGACTTCCTCGACCTCGCGATCGAGCAGCGCACGCAGGGCCTCGTCATTGTCGTGGCGATGCGCCAGCACGCCCTTCACGATGTCCTCGAAATAGACGAGGTCGGCCTGCTCGCGTGCCTGCTCGTGGGCGAACTGCGCGATCACCTGCCGCGCTTCACCACCCGACATCTGCCAGGCATAGATCGCCTGCATGGCACGACGACGCGCGCGCGTGCGCAGGACCGGATCGATGCCGTCGTGGCGACGGTGGCCATGACCGTTGCTACCGGTCACTTCAAACGCTCCAGCAGGTTGGACATTTCCAGTACCACGAATGCAGTCTCCTCGCCCTTGTTGCCGTGGGCACCACCGGCGCGCGCTTCGGCATCTTCATAGTGCTCCACTGCCAGCACGCCATTGGCGACCGGCACGCCGTGTTCCAGCGCGACCTGCATCAGGCCTTGCGAACACCCATCGGCGACGTGCTCGTAATGGCGGGTATCGCCGCGCACCACACACCCGAGGGCGACGATGCCGGCATGGCGGCCACCCCTGGCCAGCGCAGCGCAAGTCAGCGGCAACTCCCAGGCACCGGGCACGCGCACGAGGTCGATCCGCGCTTCGTCGACGCCATTGGACTGGAAACCGGAGCGCGCACCTTCGATCAGCGCCTCGGTAATCCGCGAGTTCCAGCGGCTGGCGACGATGGCGAAACGAGCGCCATCGGCGGCGCGAAGGTCGCCTTCAAAACTGGGCATGGAGGTCCAGGATGCGGGAAAGATGGCCAGTTTAACGCGGCCCGGCCACGTGCTCGACCACTTCCAGACCGAAACCGGACAGGCCGACCTGCTTGCGCGGGGTGCCGATCACCCGCAGGCGGCCGTAGCCGAGGCTGGCGAGGATCTGCGAACCGGCGCCGGTCTGCCGCCACTGTTGCACGGCCGGGGCCTTGGCCGTGGCGGTCGCGGGTTCGCGGATGCGTTCGAGCAAGGCGTCGGGCGACTGCGGTTCCGACAGCAGGACCAGCACGCCGGAGCCAGCCGCGGCGATCATCGCCAGCACCTCCCCGGTGGGCAGGCCGAGGTCGTCGCGCTGCCAGTGGAGCGCGTCGACCAGCGGATTGGCGACTTGCACGCGGGCCAGCGTCGCGACCTGCGGATCGGCCTTGCCCAGTTGCAGGGCGAAATGCAGCTGGTGGCTGAGGCGATCGCGGAAGGTATGGAGGAGGAATTCGCCATGCGGCGTGGTGATCGTGCGCGCGTCGACCGCGTCGATGGTGTGCTCAGTGGCGAGGCGATGGCGGATCAGCGCTTCGATCGAACCCATCTTCAGGCCATGTTCGCGCGCGAACACTTCCAACTCCGGACGACGCGCCATGCTGCCATCGGCATTGAGGATCTCCACCAGCACGCCGGCGGGCTCAAGTCCTGCCAGCAAGGCGAGATCGCTCGCCGCTTCGGTGTGGCCGGCACGACTGAGCACCCCGCCCGGCTGCGCCATCAGCGGGAAGATGTGGCCGGGCTGCGAGAGGTCATCGGGTTGCGCATCGGGACGTACGGCGGTGCGCACGGTATGGGCGCGATCGTAGGCGCTGATGCCGGTGGTGACGCCTTCTGCAGCCTCGATGCTGACAGTGAAGTTGGTGTGGTGTGGCGAGGTGTTGTCGCGCACCATCGGCGGCAGGCCGAGCTGCCGGCAGCGTTCGCGCAGCAGCGACAGGCAGACCAGCCCGCGTGCATGCGTGACCATGAAATTGATGTCGGAGGGCTTGACCAGCTCCGCCGCCATGATCAGATCGCCTTCGTTCTCGCGATCCTCGTCGTCGACGATCACGACCATGCGGCCCAGACGCAATTCCTCGAGGATTTCCGGGATGGTGGCGAAGCTCATTGGTGTGCTCCCAGCATGCGCTCGACGTAGCGCGCAATCAGGTCGACTTCAAGGTTGACCGCATCGCCGACCTTCGTCGCGGAAAACGCGGTATGACTGATGGTGTGCGGAATCAGCATCACCGCGAATCCTTCATCGTCGACTTCATTGACGGTCAGGCTGACGCCATCGACGCAGATCGAGCCTTTCTTGGCGATGTAACGGTGCACATCGCGTGGCGCGGCGAAACGCCAGACCTGTTCACCGTCCGTGGCACCGGCCTGCAGCACCTTGCCCATGCCATCGACGTGGCCGCTGACGACATGACCGCCAAAACGATCGCTCGGGCGCATCGCCCGTTCGAGATTCAACACCGCGCCCGTTTTCAAATTCCCCAGCGTGGTCAGTCGCAGCGTCTCGCTTGAAACATCAACCGCAAACGACGCCGCATCGAATTCCACCACCGTCAGGCACACGCCATTGACGGCGATGCTCTCGCCCAACTCCACTCCATCGAACGGCAACGTGCCGGCGTCGACCTGCATGCGCAGTCCGCCATCCTGCTGTTCGCTGCCACGCAAATGGCCAACGCCCTGGATCAAACCGGTGAACATCTTCAATTTCCCTTTCGTCGCAGCAACAGGCGCTGGTCGGGCCCGATCCGGCGCGCGTCGATGATTTCCAGTTCGTGGCGATCGGCCATCGTCTCGATCGACAGCCCGTCGAACATCGGGCGCGCGCGATCACCCAGCAGCAGCGGCGCGACATAGAGCAGCAATTCATCCACCAGGCCCGCGCCGAGGAAAGCACCCGCAAGCGTTGCGCCCGCTTCGACCTGAACCTCGTTGATCTCGCGTCGGGCCAGTTCGACCAGCACCGCTTGCAAGTCGAGGACATGCTCGTGCATCGGCACCGCGAAACGTTGCGCGGTGAACGCACGTGGCGGCTTGACGTCGGGCGCATGCATGTACAACGTCGGCACATCGCCTTCGCGTACGCGACCGCGCGCGATCGTCGCCAAGCCGGGATCGAGCACCACGCGCAGCGGCGGCACCACCGGCACGTCATCGGGCAGGCGCACGGTCAATTGCGGATCATCGGCCAGCACCGTGCCGGCCCCCGTGAGCAAGGCACCGCAACGTGCGCGCCAGCGCTGCACGTCCGCGCGCGACTGCGGGCTGGTGATCCATTTCGATTCGCCGCTGGCCAGCGCGGTGCGGCCATCCAGACTGACCCCCTGCTTGACCCGCAACCACGGCCGCCCGCGTTCGACGCGCGCAAGGAAGGCGCGGTTGAGCTGGCGCGCCTGCGCTTCCATCAATCCGGAAGCGACCTCGATGCCCGCTTCCTGCAAGCGGGCGAAACCCGCGCCATCGACTTTCGGGAAGGGATCGCGCATCGCCGCGACCACGCGGGCGACGCCCGCGCCAATCAAGGCTTCAGTGCAGGGCGGCGTGCGTCCGGTGTGGGCGCAGGGCTCGAGCGTCACATAAGCGGTTGCGCCCCAGGCACGGCCACCGGCATCGCGCAGCGCCATCACTTCGGCATGGGGTTCGCCAGCGCGTTCATGCCAACCCTCGCCGACCACTTCTCCATCCTGGGTGATCACGCAGCCGACCATCGGGTTCGGCTTGGTGGTGTACGCACCGCGCTCCGCGAGGCGCAGGGCCCGCGCCATCATCGCGTGATCGAAAGCCGTGAACGCGCTCATTGCCTCAGCGCTTCTTGTTCCTGTCGATCGGCACCACGTCGCCCCCCAGCAACGGCAACTGCCCTTCGCCAGCGAGATCGTGTTCGAGGCGATCGAGTTCCTCGCGGAAATCGGCGGCGTCCTCGAACTTGCGGTACACCGAGGCAAAGCGCACGAAGGCAACCTGGTCGAGCTTGCGCAATTCCGCCATCACGAATTCGCCAACGCGGCGCGAGGGCAACTCGCGCTCGGTGGTCCGGCGCAACTGGTGCACCACCGCGCGCACGCCGACCTCGATCTGCTCCTCGGAGACCGGGCGCTTGTGCAGCGCGCGGTCAAAGCTCAGGCACAACTTGCGGGCGTCGAAGTTCTCGCGGCGGCCGTCGGACTTGACGATCGCCGGCAGCTTCAGCTCGATGGTTTCCAGCGTCGAGAACCGTTCCCCGCAGGCCTCGCACTCGCGGCGGCGGCGAATCGTCGCGCCGTCGTCGGACACGCGCGAATCGATCACGCGGGTATCGGAGTGCTGGCAATAGGGGCAATGCATCAGGAGCCTGCCGAATTCATTGGGCGGGCTCTTTCCATGGCATGAACCCGCTGGACCAGCACGATCACGCTTGTGACCGGCCGGCCGTCAAGCGTCGCGGGCGTATACGTGCCTTCCATCACTGCCCGCCGAACAGTCGCTCCCAATCCCATGCGCGTCGAACACAGGGTCTCCGCTTTCAAAGGCTTCCCATTCGGATCCACCAGGACAGCCACGACATCAATCGAATCCTCGGGAGACAGTCCATGCGGCCAACTGATGGGACCACGCTTGATGAGCCGAGCCCGCGTGTAGTTCTCCGGTTTCGAGGGTGCCGGTTCAACCGGCCATGCCGAACCGAACAACCTGCCCAAGGTCTCGCCCGGATGGATTTCGATGTCCCCAGGCTTGCAAGCGATCGGGCGGTCACGCTGCGCGGGATCCGAATAGTCACGCTGCGAAGACAAATCCTGCGCATGAGCATTCGCCACGCAAGCAGCAAGCAACGGAACCAGCAACAATGCGAGGCGGAAGTCAGCCATACACCGGGAACTGCTTGCACTGCAGTTCGACATTGGCGCGGACACCGGCGATCACCTCGTCCGACTTCGGATTGTCCAGCACATCGCAGATCCATTCCGCCAGCGCCACGCATTCGGGTTCCTTGTAACCACGCGTGGTCACCGCCGGGGTACCGATGCGCAAGCCCGAGGTCACGAAGGGCTTTTGCGGATCGTTCGGCACCGCATTCTTGTTGACGGTGATGTGGGCGCGACCGAGCGCTTCCTCGGCGGCCTTGCCGGTCACGCCCTTGCCGATCATGTCGATCAGCATCAGATGATTGTCGGTGCCGCCGGAGACGATCTTGTAGCCGCGCGCGATGATCGTCTTTGCCATCGCCTGCGCGTTCTTCACGACCTGCTGCTGGTATTCCTTGAACGACGGATCGAGCGCTTCCTTGAACGCCACTGCCTTGGCGGCGATCACGTGCATCAGCGGACCGCCCTGGATCCCCGGGAACACGATCGACTGCAGCTTCTTGGTCATGTCGTCGAACTGCTCGCCGGCGCCCTTGGCGACGATGATGCCGCCACGCGGACCGCGCAGCGTCTTGTGCGTGGTCGAGGTCACGACGTGCGCATGCGGCAGCGGACTCGGATAGACACCGGCAGCGATCAGGCCAGCGACATGCGCCATGTCGACGAAGAAGATCGCACCCACCTTGTCGGCGATCGTGCGCATGCGTGCCCAATCGACCACCTGCGAGTAGGCGGAGAACCCGCCCACCAGCATCTTCGGCTTGTGCTCGACGGCGAGACGCTCGACTTCGTCGTAGTCGATCAGGCCTTCATCATTCACGCCATATTGCACGGCATTGAACAACTTGCCGCTGACATTGACCTTGGCGCCGTGGGTCAGATGGCCGCCGTGGGCAAGCGACATGCCGAGGATGGTGTCTCCGGGACTGAGCAGGGCGAGGTAGACGGCCTGATTGGCCTGCGAGCCCGAGTGCGGTTGGACATTGGCGTAATCGGCGTCAAAGAGTTGCTTCAGGCGGTCGATCGCCAGCTGTTCGGCGATATCGACGAATTCGCAGCCGCCGTAGTAGCGCTTGCCCGGATACCCCTCGGCATACTTGTTGGTGAGTTGGCTGCCCTGCGCTTCCATCACCCGTGGGCTGGCGTAGTTCTCGGAGGCGATCAGCTCGACGTGATCTTCCTGGCGGCGATTCTCGCCGGCGATGGCAGCGGCGAGTTCAGGGTCGAATCCTTCGATACGGCTGTCGCGGGGGAACATCGGGCACTCCGGAAGGCGGAAACCTCCATTGTAGCGGCGTTCCCGCAGCCTCAGTGGTGCAACAGGACATCGGCAATGATGCCACTGGCGATCGCCACCATCAGGAAATTGCCACCATCATCGCGGACCCAGCGATAGCCGGGGCGCGGTGCATACAGGCGATACGGGCGGTACTGGGCATAGGGCACCACATAGACGTTGCGGTACCCGTAACTGCGGTAATCGTAGCCACGCGCCCACGGCGGCGGACCACGGCGACCGTTGTCCCAATGACCATGCCGGTGCCAGCGACGATCGCGGCCATCATCGTCACGGTCACCCCAACGGCCATCGCGGTCGCGGTCATGGCCGCGTCTCTGGTCGTAGTCATCGTCACGGTCGTGGCCACGTCCGCGACCGTGTCCGTCATCGCCATAGGCCACGTAATACGGGTGGCCATCGCCGTGATCCCTTGCCATCGCCGGCAGCGAGACGGCACCCAGGACGGCCAGCGCCATCGAGGCGAACTTGAATGTGGTTTTCATGTCGTGTCTCCCGTCGGGACGTGCACCGTGCACGATCTCGAATCTACGGAGTCCTCCTGAACGTCGATTGGATTTCCGGTCGGGTCGCCACTTCCATTCAGGTTGCAGCGACCCGACCCTCGTCGTCCATCAATGACTGAACAACAGGTCGGCGATGATGCCGCCAGTGAGCGCGACCAGCAGGAAATGGCCGAAGTCATCGCGACGCCAGCCGTAACCGCGCGGCGGCGCGTACAAGCCGTAGTCGCCGTAGTCATCGACCACATAGGTCGGTGCATAGCCGTCACCGTAGTAGACGTTGCCGACGGTCCACACCGGTTCCGGGCGATAGCCATAGCCGGCGCTGTAGTAGCGACGGCCGTAGTACTGCGGGTAATACACGCGCGGTGGCGGGGCGTAACGATAGTCGCGGCCACGGTCATAGCCCCGGTCGCCGTAGCCGCCACGTCCGTAGTAGTTGTTGACCTGTGGCGGCGGCATCTGCGGGCGCTGCGCATACCCGTTGCCATTGCGCATCCAGTTGCCGCGATCGCCCCAGCCTCGCCAATCGCGTTGCTGTTGCTGCTGGCCACGGTCATGGCCATGGTCTCGCCAATCCTGGGCGGATGCAGCAAACGAAACCGCCGACAGGGCCAGGAACAATGCCGCACCTTTCATCGTGGCTTTCATGACGACCTCCCGGGTCGCGTTTGGTTCGGCGCCAATATGCGCGTTCGCGGCTGAAGGGAAAGTGCCTTGCCACGCGGCATTTAGCTGCCGGAAAGCACCGCATTCAGCCTGTGGATGGGCGCCGGTATAATTGGCGGCATCATCCACAGAACCTGGGCGTCCCAACGGGCGCCGGAGCGAGCATGTCGCAATACATCTACACCATGAACGGCGTGTCCAAGACCGTTCCGCCCAAGCGCCAGATCATCAAGGACATCTCGCTGTCGTTCTTCCCGGGCGCCAAGATCGGGTTGCTCGGCCTCAACGGCGCCGGCAAATCGACCGTGCTGAAGATCATGGCCGGCGTCGACACCGATTTCGTCGGCGAAGCGCGCCCGCAGCCCGGCATCAAGGTCGGCTATCTGGCACAGGAACCGGAGCTCGATCCGGAAAAGACGGTGCGCCAGTCGGTCGAGGAAGGCGTCGGCGAAGTCCTGAACGCCCAGGCTGCGCTCGACAAGATCTACGATGCCTATGCAGAAGAAGGCGCCGATTTCGACGCACTGGCCAAGGAGCAGGAACGCCTCGAGGCGATCCTCGCCGCCGGTGATGCGCATACGCTGGAGAACCAGCTGGAAGTCGCGGCCGACGCGCTGCGCCTGCCACCGTGGGACGCGAAGATCGGTTCACTGTCGGGGGGTGAAAAGCGCCGCGTCGCACTGTGTCGCCTGTTGTTGCAGAAACCCGACATGCTGCTGCTCGACGAACCGACCAACCATCTCGACGCCGAATCCGTCGAATGGCTGGAGCAGTTCCTCGCCCGCTACACCGGCACCGTGGTGGCGGTGACGCACGATCGCTACTTCCTCGACAACGCCGCCGAGTGGATCCTCGAACTCGACCGCGGTCGCGGCATTCCGTGGAAAGGCAACTACACCGAATGGCTGGTCCAGAAGGACGAGCGCCTGAAGCAGGAAGAAGGCCAGGAAAAGGCGCGCCAGAAGGCGATCCAGAAGGAACTCGAGTGGGCGCGCCAGAACGCCAAGGGCGGCCGCAGCAAGGGCAAGGCGCGACTGGCGCGACTGGATGAACTGCAATCGGTCGACTACCAGCGCCGCGCCGAAACCAACGAGATCTTCATCCCACCGGGCGAGCGCCTCGGCAACAAGGTGGTCGAATTCAAGCACGTCACCAAGAAGTTCGGCGATCGCCTGCTGATCGACGACCTCAGCTTCATGGTCCCGCCGGGCGCAATCGTCGGCATCATCGGCCCCAACGGCGCCGGCAAGTCGACGCTGTTCAAGATGATCATGGGCCTCGAGAAACCGGATTCCGGCGAAATCGATTTCGGCCCGACGGTCAACCTCGCCTACGTCGACCAGAGTCGCGACAAGCTGGAAGGCAACCACAACGTGTTCCAGGAAGTGTCGGGCGGCCTCGACATCCTCAACATCAACGGCATCGAGATCCAGTCGCGCGCCTACATCGGCCGCTTCAACTTCAAGGGACAAGACCAGCAGAAGATGGTCGGCTCGCTGTCCGGCGGTGAACGCGGACGCCTGCATCTGGCCAAGACGCTGCTGCAGGGCGGCAACGTGCTGCTGCTCGACGAACCGTCGAACGACCTCGACGTCGAAACGCTGCGTGCGCTGGAAGACGCCTTGTTGGAATTCCCCGGCAACACCTTCGTGATCTCGCACGACCGCTGGTTCCTCGACCGCATCGCCACCCACATCCTCGCCTTCGAGGGCGACTCGCACGTCGAGTTCTTCCAGGGCAACTACCGCGAATACGAGGAAGACAAGAAGCGTCGCATGGGCGACAACGCCGGCCCGCATCGGCTGCGGTTCAAAGCGTTGAAGTAAACCGGAACGCCCGCGGCAACGTGGGCGTTTCCACATGCAGAAGGAGATCGAGATGGGTTTCACCGAAAAACTCCGCAATCGCTGGATCACCGCCAACTCGCTGGTCTGCGTCGGCCTCGATCCCGATCCGGCAAAGTTTCCGGAGGCGTTCTCGGATGACGACGACGCGCTGTTCGCGTTCTGTCGCGACATCGCCGATGCCACCGCCGAGTACGCCTGCGCCTTCAAGCCGCAGATCGCCTACTTCGCTGCCCACAACGGCGGCGAGGCCGTGCTGCAACGGCTGATCGCGCATATCAATGCCGAGCATCCCGATGTCCCTGTGATCCTCGACGCCAAGCGCGGCGACATCGGCAGCACCGCCGAGCAGTACGCCGTGGAAGCCTTCGATCGTTTTGGCGCCGACGCGGTGACGCTCAATCCCTACATGGGCCGCGATTCCGCGCAACCGTTCCTGCAACGCGGCGATCGCGGCTGCGTCTTCCTCTGCCATACATCGAATCCCGGTGCCCGCGATTTCCAGGAACTCACCGTTCCTGACAAGAGCGGCGGCGGCGAACCGCTGTACCAGCGCATCGCCCGCACCATCGCCGGCGAATGGAATGGCGCGAACAACTGCGCGCTGGTGGTCGGCGCGACCTTCCCGGAGGAGCTCGGCGTGATCCGCGCCATCGTCGGCGACATGCCGCTGCTGATCCCCGGCGTCGGCGCCCAGGGCGGCGATGTCGAGGTGGTGGTGAAGAATGGCCGCAGTGCCGATGGCACCGGCCTGATGATCAATTCCTCGCGCGGCATCCTCTATGCGTCGATGGGCGCGGATTACGCCGAAGCCGCCTCGCGCGCGGCGCGTGAATTGCGCGACTTGATCAATCGTCATCGCTGACCCACTGCACATGGCGTAGGCTTCCTACCATGGAAGACACTCCCGATCGCCATCGCCGCTTGCTGTTGGCCGCCGGTCTTGCCGGGCTCGGAACGCTCGCGTTGCCGGCATCGGCGTTTGCGCTTGCCGAACCCTCGCAACGTTCGCGCCTGGTCCTGCTCGGCACCGCCGGTGGTCCGACGCCGAAGGCGCTGCGCGCTGCACCAGCGAGCGCAGTGGTCGTCGATGGCATCGTCTACGTCATCGACTGCGGCAATGGCGTCGCGCGGCAACTGGCACTGGCCGGGATTGCGCTCGACAAGATCGCGAACGTTTTCATCACCCACCAGCATTCCGACCACACCGCCGACTATGGCAACCTGCTGTGGCTGGCCTGGGCCGGCAGCCTGGCGCATCCGGTCGATACCTGGGGACCGCCGCCACTGGCGCGGATGACGCGGCTGTTCCTCGAAATGAACGCTGCCGACATCCGCACCCGGATCGCCGACGAAGGACGCCCGCCCCTCGCGCCACTGATCCGCCCACACGAACTCACGCACGCCGGCGTGGTGATGCAGGATGCGCACGTCAAGGTGACCGCTGCCCTTGTCCAGCATCCACCGGTCGCACCGGCATTCGCCTATCGCTTCGACTGTCCCGATCGCTCGATCGTCTTTTCCGGCGATACCCGGCCATCGCAGTCATTGGTCGAACTCGCGCGCGGTGCCGACGTGCTGGTGCACGAGGTGATGTACCTGCCGGCACTGGACAAGATCCTCGCCGCCGAATCGCAAGCTGCACGCTTGCGCGAACACTTGCTCGCCAGCCATACCACCACCGAGCAAGTCGGGCGCATCGCGACCGAAGCGGGCGTCAAGACATTGGTGTTGAACCACTTCGTCCCGGGTGGCGACCCGGCGTTGACCGACGACATCTGGCGCGATGCTGTCGCGAAGCATTACAAGGGACGGATCGTGGTTGGCCGCGACCTGATGGAGCTTTGATCGCGGGGCTCACCCGCGCGCCAGCTTCCGGATCGCTGCAATCGGAAACCGCGCCCAGATCATCGCGAACACCATCGCCCGCGTGGCAAGCCCGTGGCTGCGCGCATCGAACTTGCAGAAATAACGCCACAGGCCGCGATGTTTGTTCCACTCGACGAAGACCGGGCGCGAGCGCGACGACACGCCGCGCAAATGGGTGACGACGACGCTGTTGTCGATCGCGACGTTCGCGCCGGCTGCACGCACGCGCCGGCAGAGATCAAGATCTTCCGCATGCAGGCGGTAATTCGAATCGAAACCGCCGATGCGCTCGAACAGCGCGCGCGAGGCCAGCATCAACGCGCCGGAAATCGCGGCGACATGCTGCAAGGGTTCGCCATTCGATGGAACGGACAGGTCGCGTGTCGCGGGGTTGCGCAGCATCGCCACGAAATCGGGATCGCGGCGGCGCGCAGCAGGATCGTGATCGCCTGCTTCGTCGATCAGGTCGGCCCCCACCAGCGCTTCGCCGAGCGAGCGCGCATCGTCGCGCAACCGCGCCAGATCGCCCGATGACACCATCAGGTCGGGATTGACGAAGGCCAGCCATGGCGCGTCGCTGGCGTTCGCGCCCTGGTTGCAGGCAACCGCGAACCCGGGATTGTCGGGATTGGCGACGAAGCGGATACGCGGATCGGCCGCAGCATGGCGCTGAACGCATTCCATCGTGCCGTCATCGGAACCGTTGTCGATCACGCGAATCTGCATCACGTCGCGTGCCGCACGCAGATGGCGCAAGCAGGCGTCAATGGTGGCCACACTGCGGTAGCTGACCACGATCGCGGCGATCTCGTCGCCGCTCATTCGAACAACTCCGCCTGCGGTGGCAATGGCTCGGCCGTCGCCACGCGTTGCGCAAGTTGTTCGCGCAATTCGTACAACGGATCGTGCATCAACATTTCGGCCATGCGCGGATACCAGTCCGGCCAGCGCACGGCGAGTGCGTCCTGGTCGCCGTCTTGCAGTTCACCTTCAGCCAGTCGACCGACGAATGCGGTTTCGCACAGCACGTTGCGCCAGCCGAATCCGGCGAGGCGTAACGACAAATCGGCCAGCGCCGCCGACCACGAACCGTAACTCGCGTGGTCGATGCCACCGGCCTTGCGCAGCGCACGGCCGCGCACCAGCACGGCATGGCTGACTGCCGCCGGCAATTCCGGATGCACCGGCGCCATTCCACGCAGGGCATTCGCCATGCGCAGCGGTTCGTCGGGCAACGGATTGAGATCGCCAAGTCGCGGCCACGATGCCAGTTCGCCGAGATTGCTCCACGGCGTCGCGGTCCCGATCGCGCCATCGCGGGCGAAACAGGCCTGCAACTGCTTGAGCCAGCCCGGCACTGGCACGGCGTCGCCCGCAAGGACGACGACATCGGCTTCACCGCAGATCTCCAGCGCCTCAGCAAGATGTGCGCTTTCGCCGATCGAGCGACCGCGCCGCGTGTACTCAGTCTCCAGCCTGGTCTGCGCGAGCCAGTGTTCGATCACGCGCACACTGCGCGGACCGGCCTGGGCATCATCGATCAGCCAGACGCGCGCGCCCGCCGGCGTCGAGGCATCGAGTGCGGCGAGACAGGCATCCAGCGCCACATCATCCGGGCCTACCGGCAACAGGATGATGGGCAGGTCGCTCATCCCACCCAGACGCGTGCGTTGCGGAACATCCGCGCCCATGGCGACGTATCGCCCCAGCTCTCCGGGTGCCAACTGAAGTTGGCGGTGACGCGCGTGCGTTCCGGATGCGGCATCAGGAGGGTGACGCGGCCATCGTCGCTGCAGACGCCGGCCATGCCCTCGGGCGAACCATTGGGATTGGTCGGATAGTCCATCGTGACGCGACCTTCGCCATCCACGTAACGCGCCGCGACCGCGACTTTCGCCTGATCATCCGCGCTGGCGAACTGCATGCGACCTTCGCCGTGTGCGACCACCACGGGGATACGCGAACCGGCCATGCCGCGCAGCAGGATCGACGGCGATTCCGGCAGTTCCACCTGCGACAGGCGCGCTTCGTACTGCTCGCTGGCGTTGCGCTGCAGCTCGGGGAAATGCGCGGCGCCGGGGATGATGTCGCGCAATTGCGCCAGCATCTGGCAACCGTTGCACACGCCCAGCGTGAAAGTGTCGGAACGCGCGAAGAACCGCTCGAACATCGCACGCAGCGCCGGACGCTCGAGAATCGAGATCGCCCAACCGCGCCCGGCACCGAGCACGTCGCCATAGCTGAATCCGCCGCAGGCGGCGAGACCAACGACATCTTCGAGCGTGGCGCGACCTTCGATCAGGTCGCTCATGTGCACATCCTGGGCATCGAAACCGGCGGCCATGAAGGCGGACGCCATCTCGACCTGACCATTGACGCCCTGCTCGCGCAGGATGGCGACGCACGGACGCTTGCCCGAGGCGATGAACTGCGCAGCAAGATCGTCTTCGGGATCAAACGCGAGTTTCGGCACCAGGCCCGTCGCATCGAAGCGACGCGCGAGTTCGCGTTCCTGGTCGGCCGATTCCGGGTTGTCGCGCATGCGCTGCATCGCGTGCGTGACCGCCCACCAGGCGTCGAACAGTTCGTGCCAATGCCATTCGGCGACGACCTTGCCGCCAGCGAGCACGCGAATGTCATCGGCAGTGGTCGGCTTGGCGATGCGCTGTGCGCATTCGACCAGTCCGTGGCGCGCGACAAGATCGGCGAATTCTGCGCGGTCCTCGCTGCGGATCTGCACCACCGCGCCGAGTTCCTCGTTGAACAGCACTTCAAAGGGATCATCGTCGTGGGCGGTGGCCCAGCCATCGAGCGAGATGTCGAGGCCGCGGTGCGAGGCGAATGCCATTTCACACAGCGTCGCGAAGGCGCCGCCATCGGAACGATCGTGGTAGGCCAGCAGCAGACCTGCCTCACGCGCATCGCGCATCAGCTCGAAGAAACCGCGCAACAGTTCCGGATCGTCGAGGTCGGGAGCATCGCCACCGAAGGCGTTGAAGCATTGGGCGAGGATCGATCCCCCCAAGCGGCGCTGGCCGGCACCCAGGCCGATCAACCACAGTTCGCTGTCGTCTTCGCACGTCAGCAACGGCGTGAGCTGCTTGCGCACATCGTGCACCGGAGCGAACGCAGTGACGATCAACGACACCGGCGACACCGACTTGTGCGTCTCGCCATCGACCTGCCACTGTGCCTGCATCGACAGCGAATCCTTGCCGACCGGAATGCTCAGGCCAAGCGCCGGGCACAGTTCCATGCCGACCGCCTCTACTGCCGCATACAAGCGGGCGTCTTCGCCCGGCGTGCCGGCGGCGGCCATCCAGTTTGCGGAGAGCTTGATGCGATCGAGTGCGTCGACTGGTGCCGCACACAGATTGGTGATCGCTTCGCCCACCGCCATGCGTGCGCTCGCCGCAGCATCGATCAGCGCCAGCGGCGTGCGCTCGCCGATTGCCATCGCTTCGCCGGCATGACCGTCATACCCGGCCAGCGTGATCGCGACGTCGGCCACCGGCAGCTGCCATGGTCCGACCATCTGGTCGCGCGCGGTGAGGCCTCCGACACTGCGATCGCCGATGGTGACGAGGAAGGATTTCGCCGCGACGGTCGGATGCGCGAGCACGCGCAGGCCGGCATCGCGCAGCGACAACCCGCTCGTTTCAAGTTCGTTCCAGCGCGATGCCCTTGGCGACTCGGCATCGCGATGCATTTTTGGCGCCTTGCCGAACAGCACGTCCATCGGCAGGTCGATGGCATCGGCTTCGGCCTTGGGCAGACCAACAGACTCGACCGTCGCGCCATGGCCCACCACCAACCGTTCCTCCGCGGTCGCGTGACCGACCACCGCGAACGGACACCGCTCGCGCGCGCATAGCGCGGCGAATTCGTCGACACGATCCGCGGCAATGCCGAGCACGTAGCGTTCCTGCGATTCGTTGCACCACAGTTGCATCGGCGACAGTGTGGGGTCGTCGCTGGGCACGCGATCGAGATCGATCACGCCACCGACCCCGGAATCGTGCAGCAATTCGGGGATCGCGTTCGACAAGCCGCCGGCACCGACATCATGGATGCTGCGGATCGGATTGCGTTCGGCCAACGCCACGCAGGCGTCGATCACTTCCTGTGCGCGACGTTCCATTTCCGGGTTGTCGCGCTGCACCGATGCGAAATCGAGCGCTTCCGAACTCTGGCCCGATGCCAGCGAACTCGCGGCGCCGCCGCCGAGCCCGATGAGCATCGCCGGGCCACCGAGCACGATCACCGCGTCACCCGGCAGCAGGCGACGTTTCTCGACCAACGCGCGATCAATCGCACCGAGACCGCCAGCGAGCATGATCGGCTTGTCGTAGGCGCGCACCAGGCCATCGGGCTGCGCCACTTCGAACGCACGGAAATACCCAGCGAGATTGGGCCGGCCGAATTCGTTGTTGAACGCGGCCGCGCCGATCGGTCCTTCCAGCATGATCTGCAATGCCGGTGCCATGCGCGGGTTGAGCATGCGCGGGGGTTCCCACGGCTGCGGCAGCGTCGGAATGCGCAGTGCCGAAACACTGAAGCCACACAGCCCGGCCTTGGGCTTGCCGCCGCGACCGGTCGCGCCCTCGTCGCGGATTTCGCCGCCGGATCCGGTGGACGCACCTGCATACGGCGAGATCGCGGTCGGATGGTTGTGCGTTTCAACCTTGATCGCGAACGCCGATCCCTGCTCCGGCTTCAGCACCCATTCGTGCGTGACCGGGTCGACTTGCAAGCGCCGCGTTTCATAGCCTTCCACCACCGCGGCATTGTCGCTGTACGCCGACAGCGTGTGCTGCGGCGTACGCTGGTGGGTGTTCTTGATCATGCGGAACAGCGAACGTTCCTGCGCCGCGCCATCCAGCGTCCAGCTGGCATTGAAGATCTTGTGGCGGCAGTGTTCCGAATTCGCCTGCGCGAACATCATCAGCTCGACATCGGCGGGGTCGCGCCGCAATTCTCCATAGCGCTGCTGCAGGTATTCGATTTCGTCGTCGGCCAGGGCGAGGCCGAGGCGACGATTGGCGGCGGCGAGCGTGTCCACCGGCACGCGTTCCAGCGCCGCGCGCGGATGGACCTCGAACAGATGCGCGGCATCGGCGACGTCATCGAGCAGCGACTGCGTCATCGGATCGTGCAGCACCTTCGACACTGCTGCCTGGACGGCGGCATCGGCTGGCCAACCGGAGACATCGAGGCGGATGCCGCGTTCGACGCGCTGCACGGGCAAGCCCGCCCCTTGCAGCAGTTCGCCGGCTTTGCTGGCCCAAGGCGAAATGGTGCCGAGGCGTGGGCTGACGAAACGCGAGATCGACCCTGCGGCGCACGGCTGCGAGCCCGGGGTGGCCTGGAGAATGCGGCCGAGCTTGGCGATGTCTGGGGTGGCGCCACCCTGCGGCTGCACCCAGTAGGTGAACCAGCTTGCGGTGATACCGAGTTCGGGGGCGATGGCGCGAAGGCGGGCTTCCAGCCGTTCGCGGCGGAACGGCGACAGGGCCGGCTGGCCCTCGAGCACGATCATGTCCGGGAAAACCGTGGCGAATGGCCGCCTATTGTAGCGACCCTCGCCCCACGCCGCCTTCGGTCAGCGCCGCCCAAGCGATCACTGCTTGGCCAAGGCGTCCAGCCACTGCTTCATGCGTGCCGGGTCGAGATATCCCGGCGCCGCCATGCCGTTCGGAGCGACGATCATCGGGGTTCCGGTCAGGCCGAGGCGCTGGCCGAGGTCGTATTCCATCGCCACCGGGTTGGTGCAGCGAGCGGCATTGATGCGCTTGCCGTTCTTGGCATCGGTCAGCGCCTTGCCACGATCGGCCGAACACCAGACCGCTTCCATCTGGCTGAAGTCGTCGCTGGCCGGCCCCATGCGCGGATAGGCAAGATATTGGACGGCGATGCCCTGGGCGTTGTACTGGGCGATCTGGCTGTGCAACTTCTGGCAGAACCCGCACTGGATGTCGGTAAACACACTGACCGTGTACTTCGGGTTGGCCGGCGCAAACACGATGCGTTGCGACACCGGCACCTTGGCCAGCTCTTCACGGCGCAGCGCCGCCATCGTGTCCTGGCTCAGGTCCTTCTTGGCGTTGACGTCATAGAGATTGCCCTGCAACACGTAGCGACCGTCATCGGAAACGTACAAGACCTGGCCGGCAACGATGAGTTCACGGAAGCCCGGTATCGGCGCGGCGACTGCGCGATCAACCTTCAGGCCCGGATTGACCTTGTGCACGGCATCGATGGCACGCGCCTCGGGCGTTCCGTTGGCGGGCTTGGCGATGGCGTCGGCAACCGGCATCGGCGCGGGCTTGGCCTCGCCGGCCTTGGCATTTTCCGCAGCCATGGGCTTGGCACAGGCAGTGAGGCTGGCAATCGTGATCGCGAGAGCGAGGAGAAGGCGGGAGTTCATCAGGGTCCGGAAGATTCTGGTCACGCCGGCATTTTCGCATGGATTCCGGCACACCCGGCCACGCAAGCTGAATACCTTAGCCACGGGGGTGATGACGGGCATGCAGGGACTTCAATTGCTCACGCGCCACGAGGGTATAGATCTGGGTCGTCGATAGCGCGCTATGCCCAAGCAGCATCTGCAACGCACGCAGGTCCGCGCCATGGTTGAGAAGGTGGGTTGCGAAGCTGTGGCGCAGCGCGTGCGGGCTCACCCGGGCCGGATCGATGCCGGCCAATGCCGCGTAACGCTTGACCAGTGCCCAGAATGCCTGGCGAGTCAGCGGTTCGGCTTTCGCCGTCAGGAACAGCGATTCCAAGGTGCGCCGCCCGGCCAGCTGCGGCCGCGCCTCACGCAGATAGCGTTCCAGCCAGTGCTGCGCCTCCGCCCCCAGCGGCACCAGGCGCTCCTTGTTGCCCTTGCCACGCACGCGCAACACGCCCTGGCGCAGATTGAGGGCCGTCGCCGGGACATCGACCAACTCGCTCACGCGCAAACCGCAGGCATACATCAGCTCCAGCATCGCGCGATCGCGCAGGCCCTCGGTGGTCTCGATCTCCGGTGCTGCCAGCATCGCCTCGACCTGCCCTTCCGCCATCGCCTTGGGCAGGCTGCGCGGCATCTTCGGGCTGTCGAGCAAGGCCACGGGATCATCGCCGCGCGCGCCGCGACGGATGCGATCGGCATAGAACATCCGCAGCGCCGACAACAGCCGCGCCGTGCTGCGCGGCGAATAGCGCAGATCGCTGCGCCACGCCAGCAATCCGTAGAGATCGCTGCGAGTGGCATCGACCAGCTGCACGCGTTTCGTCGCGCACCAGCGCGCGGAACCCTCGAGGTCGCGCCGATAACTGTCCAGCGTGGCGCGCGCCAAGCCGTGTTCGGCCCAAGCCGCTTCCAGGCAGGAGTCGATCGCGGTGATGTCGGCGTCGGCCGCATCCGGCAGCTGCAACGCGGCCACGCGGCGTTCGGCGGGAGTCCGTGCACTCATGCGTTCAGCCTAACGCTTATCCTTGTGATGATGAACGTTCCCGATCCCGCCCCAAGTCCACGCGCCCTGCTCGGCTGGCGCCTGCTGTGCCTGACCTACGATTTCTTCCCGATGCTGGCACTGTGGTTCATCACGATCATCGTGATGCTGGCGATCAATCGCGGCGAAGCCGTGCACAGCGGCACTTGGGCCGGCTGGCTGGAAACAGTGTTGATGTTCGCCGTCACTGGCGTCTACGCGACCGTCAGCTGGCGACGCGGAGGGCAGACGATCGGGATGAAGCCGTGGCGGGTCTATGTCGATGCCCCGTCCGGCGGACCGGCATCACTGCGCGCGCTATGGATCCGTTACCTCGTCGGCTGCGTGTCGCTGGGGCTGGCCGGACTCGGCTTCTGGTGGGCGCTGTTCGATCGCGACCGCCTGACGTGGCATGACCGCGCCAGCGGCACGCGCTTCGTGCGCGACCTGCAACGTGATGCGATGGCTTAGCGTACCTGCTGCGTTCAAGGCACGCGCTGGCTTGGCGGGCGACCAGCTCCGTCGCACGGGACGCCGCAAGTACGTCCATGTAGGCTCGTGCGCAGCCCGCTACGCGGGACCGGCCACTCGCTTGCGCTCGCGGCGTTCGGAATTGCCACGCGGCATGCCGCGTAGCGGCAGTTCCTCACCCATGCTGCGTACGGTCGGCCATACGGACGAGCCGCGCCGGCGCTGCCGGTGAGAGGTTTTCGATAGAGCGGTCTCGGGCGACGTGAGCGCATTCCCACCACTCAGCCAGCACGTGCTGTTGTGGAGGAGAAAGAGCAACAGCTCGCGCTTCTCGCGAAATCGCAACAACACGCGCACGGAAGTAGGTGCGCCAGTCCGGTGCGCGGGCATTGCGCCGCATGGGTGAGGCAAGCGCTTGCGAACCATTGGTTCGCGCGCAGCCGAACGCCATGAGCGCAAGCGAATGGCCGGTCCGCGAAGCGGCGGCGCATGAGCCTCCATGGACGGATTCACGGCG
>JAFEBY010000099.1 GCA_018242465.1 Pseudomonadota bacterium
GCATCAAAATGTCAAAAACATTTTTACCAAAATGTTGAAAAATTTTATCGAAAATATTTACCAAGATTTTTATTTTGGTAACAAAAAGTGGGGCGCAACGATTTTTTGCGCAAATTGAGGCCTAGTGAATAACTATTTCCGCTTGACTGAATCCAGCTTTTCCACTAAGTCTTCTGCCCTCAGGTGCGTGTAGCGCTTCAACATTTGCATCGACTTGTGCCCACTAATGGCCGATACCTCCTGGTCACTAAAGCCGGCTTCAACAAGTCGGCTAACCGCCTCATGTCGTAGATCATGGAAGTGTAAGTCGCCTAGTCCAAGAGACGTTTTGATCCCGCTCCAGACCTTGGAGAACGTGTAGGGTCGGCGCTTACCGTCTCGCCCCGGTTCCCCAAAGAACACTAAATCACAGTCTTCCGGGCGTGTCGGGTTGTTCAGAGCCTGGGTGAATACATCTGCTGCCCGAAGCGTGAGGGGTACGGTTCGCGCACTCTCATTTTTCGTTACCGTCAAGCGCACCACGCGCCTCTGAACATCGACCTGATGCATGTGTAGCCCGGCGATTTCACCGCTTCGCATTCCGGTTTCCAAAGCAATATCGAATATCCAGCCAAGCATCGGGTTTGAGTGGCTGGCCAGCGCCTCCCTCAAGCGGGCCTCCTCATTGCCACGAAGGCGCCTGTCTCGCCCTTCGCCTGGGGATGGCTTACGAATGCCGGAGACCGGGTTTCGAACAAGGCCAAGCCGCCATTCCCGGATAGCTGTATTGAACAGGTGGCTAAGTAGCGCCAGTTCGAGCCGAACCGTATTGGCGCTCAGAGTTCTTGGCTTGCCAGTCGCGGGATCGAGAAGAGGGCTCGGCTTTCCAGTTGCGCGATCCATCCGCTCAAGGGGCGTTGCCAAGCGCATGTCACGGTAGCCCGCAACCAGGTCGGGACTGATGGCGGCCAAGGAGTATTTGCCAAAGTACGCCTTCAAAGGTACGGCACAGTACTTGTCGGTTTCCTGGGTGGCCGGCTTCTTGGTGGGGACGACTTCCGAGAGATACCGGGAAAGGGCCTTGTCGAACGTGAGCCGCTCGGAATGACTGCGGTCGATGAAGACACCGCGCTCCATTTCGTCCTCGGCCCGACGGGCCCAGGTGAGGGCGTCCTTCTGGACGCGGAAGGTTTTGGAAGCGGTAGGCCAACCGTGCTTCCGGATGACCGCTTTCCACTTGCCTGCAGGGGTCTTAACGATGGTGGCCAAAGGGGCCTCCGTTCCGGCACTGTACCGAAACTGTACCTCGCACAAAGAACAAGGGCCCAGCCTTGCGGCTAAGCCCTTGTTTTATATGGCGCCCGAAGTTGGACTCGAACCAACGACCCCCTGATTAACAGTCAAGTGCTCTAACCGGCTGAGCTATTCGGGCGGGGCTGAATAGGATAGTTGCCGGGGCTTGCGAGGTCAACCCTGAGGCGGCGCGCAAGGCACTGGCCCGATCGCACGCTCCACTCTTGTCCGGCCGGCATTGTTTACCACCAGCGCGGCGTACACACGGCCATCGAGGCAGGCGGTGATGGTGGCATTGCTGCCGTAGCTGAATCCCGAGGGCAAGTAGCGCAGACTGGCGCGGCCGACAGTGGAGCGCAATTGCAGGCCGGGAGTACGGGGCGATTGCCGGGTGGCGAGAACCTGCTCGCTGGCGTCCAGGCGGCGGTTGTTGTCGCCATCCACGAACACCAGCCAGCCTTCGCTCCAGTCGACGTCGTCCATGCAGGTGGCAGCGTCGCGGCTTGGGCAGGCAGTGACAGCCTTGCCGCGGGAGATCGCCGCAATGCGGGCGAGGGCGAGGTCGGCGGTGAGTGCGGTCAACGCGGTGCTTGCGCGATGTTGGTGCAGGCGACGGTTGAGGCTGGGTCCACCAATGCCGGCGATGATGCTGATGATGGCCAGGCTGGCCATCAGTTCGATCAGGGTGAAACCGGGCTGCGATGTGCGCATGTGCTACGTCCGTGTGGGCATGGACATAGCCTCGATCGCATGGCCCGCGACTGCTGCCAGTTCCTGACTCGTTGCCATGTCAGGATTCGCCCTGTCCCGGTGTGGGCGACTGCTCCCCTACACTGGTTGATCCCCCACGTCCGCGGCCCCATCTCTTGCCCATGTCCGAAGACGCCGGCTTCCAGCTCGTATCCCCCTACCAGCCCGCGGGCGATCAGCCGCAGGCGATTGAACGCCTGGTCGCCGGATTCGAGGCGGGCTTGGCGCAGCAGACGCTGCTGGGCGTGACCGGGTCGGGCAAGACCTACACCATCGCGAATGTCGTCCAGCAGATCCAGCGGCCGACATTGGTGATGGCCCCGAACAAGACGCTGGCGGCGCAGTTGTATGGCGAGTTCAAGTCGTTCTTCCCGCACAACTCGGTCGAGTACTTCGTCAGTTATTACGACTACTACCAGCCGGAAGCCTACGTGCCGTCCTCCGATACCTATATCGAGAAGGACAGTTCGCTCAACGAACACATCGAGCAGATGCGGTTGTCGGCGACCAAGGCGATGCTGTCACGGCGCGACGCGCTGGTGGTGGCGACGGTCTCGGCGATCTATGGCCTCGGCGACCCCGAGGACTACCTCAAGTTGCGGTTGATCCTCGCCACCGGGGAGCGCATCGGCCAGCGCGACCTGATCCGCCATCTCACCGAATTGCAGTACACCCGCAACGACGTCGAATTGCGCCGCGGTACCTATCGCGTGCGTGGCGAGGTGATCGACGTGCATCCGGCGGAAAGCGACGATGAAGCCCTGCGCATCGAGCTGTTCGACGACGAGATCGAGGCGTTGTCGCTGTTCGATCCGCTGACCGGCGAGATCCGCCGCAAGATCCCGCGTTACACGGTGTATCCGAAGACGCATTACGCCAGCACGCGCGAATCGACCCTGCGCGCAGTCGACACCATCAAGATCGAACTGGCCGATCACTTGAAGTTGTTGCACGAGCAGAATCGCCTGGTCGAAGCGCAGCGGCTGCAGCAGCGCACGCAGTTCGACCTCGAGATGATGGCCGAGGTCGGCTACTGCAACGGCATCGAGAATTATTCGCGCCACCTCACCGGGCGTGCGCCGGGCGACCCGCCGCCGACGCTGTTCGATTACCTGCCACCCGATGCCTTGCTGGTGGTGGACGAATCACACGTGACGATTCCGCAGATCGGCGCGATGTACAAGGGCGATCGTTCGCGCAAGGAAACGCTGGTGGAATTCGGGTTCCGCCTGCCATCGGCGCTCGACAACCGTCCGCTGCGTTTCGAGGAGTGGGAGGAGCGTGCGCCGCGCTCGATCTACGTGTCTGCCACGCCGGGAACGTACGAGAAGGAGAAGTCGGGCGACAACGTGGTCGAGCTGGTGGTGCGCCCGACCGGACTGGTTGATCCCGAAGTGGAAATCCGCCCGGTGGCGACGCAGGTCGACGATCTGTTGTCGGAAATCAACGTGCGGGTGGCGATGGGCGATCGCGTGCTGGTGACCACGCTGACCAAGCGCATGGCCGAGAACCTCACCGAATATCTGGGTGAACACGGCGTGCGCGTGCGTTACCTGCACTCCGACATCGAGACGGTCGAGCGCGTCGAGATCATCCGTGACTTGCGGCTTGGCGCATTCGACGTGCTGGTCGGCATCAACCTGCTGCGCGAAGGCCTCGACATGCCCGAGGTGTCGCTGGTGGCGATCCTCGACGCCGACAAGGAAGGCTTCCTGCGTTCGACCAATTCGCTGATCCAGACCATCGGCCGCGCGGCGCGCAACCTGCGCGGCAAGGCCATTCTCTACGCCGATCGCATCACCAACTCGATGCAGAGGGCGATCGATGAAACCGACCGCCGCCGCCAGAAACAGGTCGAGTACAACATCGAACACGGGATCACGCCGAAGTCGGTGACGACTGCGGTGCTCGACGTGATGGACGGTGCGCGCGACGAAGTGCCCGGACGGCGCGGACGTGGCAAGGCGGCCCAGCGTCGGGTGGCCGAGGAACGCGAGGATTACGCGTCCATGACCGCAGCGCAGATCGACAAGCGGGTGAACGAGCTGGAGCAGCGCATGTACCAGCACGCCCGCGACCTTGAATTCGAGGAGGCCGGGCGCCTGCGCGACCAGATCCGCCGACTGCGCGATGCCGAGTTGGCGGGCTGAGTCGGTGACGCGTTGGCGGGCACGGTTGAGAAAATCCGCCGAAATCTCTAAACTGAGCGGCTCGCGTCGTCCATGTGGGCGGTTAGCTCAGCGGTAGAGCACTACCTTGACATGGTAGGGGTCACAGGTTCGAACCCTGTACCGCCCACCAAAATCAACGACTTATGGTTGATTTTGGCTCGGGTCACTGGCCGGCGCGACATGATGAAAACCGCCTCCACAGGCGGTTTTTGCGTTTCCGGAATTGCCGCAATGGGAATCAGGGATGTGGTCCTGGCGGATACTTCGCCGCTTCCTTGCTGCAGCTGTAGGGAAGAGTCGGATCTTGGCAGAAGTCGGCCCAGTGCCCGCTGCTGCGCCAGTAATCAGCCAATCCAAAGTGCGCTGCCAATGCCATGAAGCGGGGGTCGCGGCGCAGCGCTGCCGTTTCCGGTCGAAAAAGGAATTCGGTGTCGGACCATGGATCCGGATTTCCCTGAAACTCTTTTTGTGCGATGGCGAATGCATCGTCGATGAACCCCAGCATGGTCAGCTGCGAGATCGCAGTTCGCGGGTGGGCACTGCCGGTGGCAAGCAGGTTGTCACGCAGAGCCTCGCGTGGCCGTGTTCCATTCGACTGGAGTACCGACAACAGGCGACGGTTACTCTCCACGAACTCCGTCGTGACGGACGTGGGGAAATCATTCGCACGATCCAGCAATTTCAACCCATCACCCCAGCGCCCTTGTGCAATCATGCTTTCCAGCTGGGTGCGCCAGATCGATGCGTGATCCGGCCAGAGCTGCGACAGTCGCGTCAGCTCGCGATCGGCTGCCGTGTATTGGCCGACCATGATCATTCCATAAGCGGATTGCGTCGACCAGTCGACACTCAACGAGTTTGCCGGTGCTGCGCGCTGGAAGCGCGTGGCGGCGTCCTGCAAGCGCCCCACGGAGGCCATGACGTTGCCAAGGAATCCGTTTGCGTGCGGCCAGGCTGGATTGGAAGCGAGCGCCTGCTGGAAGAAGGCTTCACGCTTTGCGAATTGCAGTTGTGGCGTGAGGAGCCCGAGCGCCACATCGCCATCCGGGTCCCTGGGATCAAGTTCCAGGGCGCGATGGGCCTCGCGCTCGGCTTCCGCCCGAAGCGAAGAGACCTGGTCGTTCGGCATCCAGGGCATGACGAATGCCAGATGCTTTGCCAGCACGGAATGCGCTGCAGCGAAGTCCGGCGCAGCCTGGGCCGCCTTGCGCATCGCGTCCAGCATGGCGAAGGCGGATCGTTGGTCCACCATGCCGTGGTCGGCTGTTTCCGACAGTTCGCACGCATGCAGGAATGCTTGGAGCGCATCGTCCGTAAGGCGGGCACCGGGAACCAGTCCTTGCGCGGAACAGTTGAGTACCGCGATCGTGAGGGCACGGACCCGCGTCTGGATCTGGTCGAAGGATTCCGCCTTGCCGGCCATTTCCGCGGTCCACAACGTTGCATGCTGCACGGGGTCGTCGAGCTGCATGCTGACCGTCACGTCCGTCCCCCTTTCCTGTACAGCGCCACTGAACATCAAGCCGACGTCGAGCGACTTCAACTGGCGGGCAAGCTGGTCACCCTGGATCGCTTCGACTTCCGTAGACGGAACCGTCTGGAATTGGGCTTGCGTCAGGTCGTTCTGCAGGCTCGTGCTGAGTTGCGTGGCATAACCCTGTAGTCGGGACGTGCCGCCGATTGAACGAAACGGTTGGATGGCGATGCGCTGGCCGCGTGATTCGGGAGGGTGGCGATTCAGTATCAGCGTGGTGGCGAGCGCAGCAGCGGCCAGCGCACCCGCCCCCAAGGGCAACCAGCGTCGCGACCGCGAGGAAGACATCGTTCGGGGCACCGGTGTTTGTTGTGCCGGTGGGAATGCCGCTGCCTCGTCGCGAGGTTCCTGCACGAAATGCGACACGCTCGACAGAACTTTTTGCCATTGCGCATCGTCGCCATCCCCGCGCCAACGGCTGAGATCGGCGACGTGGAATTGATTGAAGGGGAGGGGGATGGACGATTGATCCAATGCCACCTGGATCAGCTTGTCCTGTGCTCTGGCCAATTCTGCTTCGGCGCGAACCCATTGCGATTGGACCGCCGTTTCCGACCAGACCACCAGGACGGCACGTGCATTGCGGATCTCGTTTTCGATCGCGCTGGCGAAACGATTGTGGGGGAGCAGCTCGCTGTCCCACCAGACGGTATTGCCGGCATCGATCAAGCACCGGGCAATTTTCTCCACCAGCGCCTGATCTCGCCGTGCGTAAGACAGGAAGACATCAGACATTCTCTTGCCTCTTCGCCTGATGATGGGATTCTATGCCGATTTGCCGGCCGCCAATCAACCGGCGGCATGGGGCAGGTCGAGGACGACAATCCGCCACTCGGCGTTCTCCTCGATCATCATTTGCCCGAGCCGCGCGGCCTCCGCCGATAGTCCGGACATCGTTGGACCTTCAGGCGCGCTGTCCAATCCGGCGATGTGGCTCCTGAGCAGATCCAGACTATGCGCCATGGCATTGCCGCGTTTGTGCAGGCGGGCGAATTCACCCTGATTGTTGATGGAGGCAAGGGCGGCGCCAAGCGCCGGCAGGAAGGCTGAAAACAGGATGAGCCAGTCGGAAGCCTGCTCGGGGGCATTGGGGTGGACGAAGCGAATCCCCCAGTTGATCGCGACCGCGATGATGGTGATCACGAACAGAACCAGTGACATGCGATGCAGGCGATGGTGGATCCGTTCCATTCGACGGGAGTTCATCCTGTGGAATCCGATCTGGCCCTGATCCGATGAGCCAAGGAATTCCAGAAGTTCGTTGCAGCGGGTTTCCAGGTAGGTCTTGTCGATGCGAACGGCGGGCAGGCCGGCATCCCGCGCGATTGCCCGTGCCTGCCAGTTCATCCAGCTGCGCGCCGGATCGCCATAGTCGGCGAGGTGTGCGGCAGAGCGCGGCCTGATGCGAGCGCCGCCGAGTGGGATCAGAATGCGGAGTTCACGAACGAGTTCCGCCAGTACGCGATATTCCAGCCACTTTTCATGCCAATGGTTCCTGCGTGCCCACATCGGCAGGCTGATGAGAATGACCAGGATCAGTGCTTCGATGAGTGCGACCAATACCGCGGACTGCCGTCCGAAATGCCCCGCCACGGGCAACAGCGCGGTGAATACGGCGCAGGCCGACAACAGGGAGGCGGCGACGAAAGTGCTGCGGTGTGCATCGGCATAGAGATCCGCAAGCTTGTCGGACCAGGCGTAATGCGGACGAAGCCGCGCATTGATTTGCGAAGTCATTGGCGGGATCGATGACGTGCCGGGGTCGCCTGCAACAGGCCAGTGACGTCGAATCTGGGCCTCGAAATCCTGGGTGCGAAGATTTGGCGCGCGGAGGCGAAAGCTGCCGACGAGATCACGAAATGTCTTCCAGACGATCGCCAGATTCAAGCGTGGGCGGGCCTCGGCCAGATAGGCATCCAGATGCTTGGCCTGGCTTCCTTCCAAGTCGAGTTCGGTGCGAACGACTTCGGCAATCACGGTTGCAAGATCCCCGGGCATTGGCGAGGCGCCATCCGCCGCGCGGATGATTGCCCTGAGGTCGTTCTTGTCCTGCAACAGCCTCCAGCGTTTCGGAATGCCGGAGTCTATCCACAACGTGGGAATGCGGGAAGCGAGAGCCTGCATCATGCTGTCGTAGGTGCCCCCTGGGCCGCTGACTGGCTCGCCATCCCAGATCGCCAGCAGCAGGTCGGACTGGTTGACGACGACCGTGGCGGCGTTGCGGTAGGCTCCGCGTGCCTGTTCGCGGCGACCATCGAGCTCGAACAGGGTGAGTCTGCCTGCATCCTGTGCTTGAGCGAGGATGGCATCGAAACGGGCGAGTGAGCGATCCTCGAAAGCGTCGGGGCCGCTGAAGTCGCGTTCGAACTCCTCGCGGTGGAAGGGCAGCACGCAATCGAGGGAAAAGCCGAGATGCAAGGCCTCTTCGGCGAACATGCGGTCGGCGCCTTCCGCGAGTGACGATACCGCCCTGAGGACCGGGTCCGTGGCGGGCTGGTAGTGACGTTGTCCCGGCCCGCGCGCGAATTCCGCCACGGCGGTGGAGACGGCTTCGAGCGCTTCGTGGATGCATGTGCGCAAGGACGCCAGCGTCTGTTCATCCGTTGGCAAACGATCGGGCCGGTGACCGACCACCCCGACACGGAAGGCGATGCGCGCGCGTGGTGGGGTCACGGATTCCATCTGCGACACACCTCTGTGGGTTCCGCGGAAAGTGTCCCGATGTTGGCACATCCGGGCCATTTCCGGCTGCTTCACATGACGCCGCTGCTGCACTGCGGTAGTCTGGAAGGCCGATTTCCTGCATGTTTCCGTCGTGACCGAACAACAGCATCCCGCCGAACCCAGCCACTACGACCCCATGCGGGTCGAATCCGCCGCCCAGCGGTACTGGGAGGCGCGGCATGCCTACGAGGTGACGGAAGACGAGGGCAAGCCCAAGTACTACTGCCTGTCGATGCTGCCGTACCCGTCGGGGGCGCTGCACGTCGGCCACGTCCGCAACTACACCATCGGCGACGTCATCAGTCGCCACAAGCGCATGACCGGCTTCAACGTGCTGCAGCCAATGGGCTGGGATGCGTTCGGATTGCCGGCCGAGAACGCCGCGATCAAGAACAGGACGGCGCCGGCCAAGTGGACCTACGCCAACATCGAGCACATGCGCACGCAGCTCAAGAGCATGGGCTACGCGATCGACTGGTCGCGCGAGTTCGCCACCTGTCGTCCCGACTATTACGTGCACGAACAGCGCATGTTCACCCGCCTGATGAAGCAGGGCATCGCGTATCGCAAGAACGCGGTGGTGAATTGGGATCCGGTCGACCAGACCGTGCTCGCCAATGAGCAGGTGATCGATGGCCGTGGTTGGCGCACGGGCGCGGTCGTCGAGAAGCGCGAGATCCCGCAATGGTTCCTGCGCATCACCGATTACGCGCAGCAGTTGCTCGATGGCCTGGATGAATTGCCGGGCTGGCCGGATTCGGTCAAGACCATGCAGCGCAACTGGATCGGTCGCAGCGAAGGCCTGGAAATCCAGTTCCGCGTCGATGGCGAGGTCGAGCCGTTGACGGTCTTCACCACGCGTCCCGACACGTTGATGGGCGTGACCTTCATCAGCATCGCCGGCGAGCACCCGCTGGCGAAGAAGGCCGCCGCCAACAATCCGGAACTGGCCACCTTCATCGCCGGCCTGAAACAGGGGGGGGTCTCCGAAGCCGAGCTCGAAACGCAGGAAAAGCGTGGCATGGCGACCGGCCAATGGGCGATTCATCCCGTGACCGGCGAGGACGTGCCGATCTACGTCGCAAATTTCGTGCTGATGGGCTACGGCACCGGCGCGGTGATGGCGGTGCCGGCACACGACGAGCGTGACTGGGAGTTCGCCAAGGCCTATGGCCTGCCAATCAAGCCGGTGATCGTGCCGCTGCCGGTGCGCGATGCGCTGGAGGAAATCTCCGCACACGCGCAAAAACACTCGGATGTGATGCAGGCGGCGCTCGGGGTGCAGACCTCGCTCGATGTTTACGAAAACGATGCGGCAGTACAGGTCGTTTCCGATTACCTGCGTTCGATCAACGACGACGGTGCGGCGACCGAGCGCGGCTGGCTGATCAATTCCGGCGACTTGAACGGCATGGACTACGACCAGGCCTTCAACGCGCTGGCGAAACAGTTCGAAGCCGATGGTCGCGGCCAGCGCCGGGTGAATTTCCGCCTGCGCGACTGGGGCGTGTCGCGCCAGCGTTACTGGGGGTGCCCGATCCCGGTGATCTACTGCGCCAAGTGCGGCGCGTTGCCGGTGCCGGAAGACCAGCTGCCGGTGGTGCTGCCGGAAGACGTTGCATTCATGGGCACCGGATCGCCGATCAAGGCCGATCCCGAATGGCGCAAGACGACCTGTCCGCAATGCGGTGGCGCGGCCGAACGCGAGACCGACACCTTCGATACCTTCATGGAGTCGAGTTGGTATTACGCGCGTTATACCTCGCCGGGCGCGAAGGACATGGTGGACGAACGCGCCAACGACTGGCTGCCGGTCGACCAGTACATCGGCGGCATCGAGCACGCCATCCTCCATCTGATGTATTTCCGTTTCTTCCACAAGTTGCTGCGCGATGCCGGCATGGTCCACAGCGACGAGCCGGCGACGCGCCTGCTGACGCAGGGCATGGTGATCGCCGAAACCTTCTACCGCGAACATGCCAATGGCGCGAAGGACTGGATCAATCCGGCGGATGTCGAGCTGGAGCGCGACGAGCGCGCGCGCATCATCGGCGCGACCTTGAAGTCGGACGGCAAGCCGGTGCAGATCGGCGGCACCGAGAAGATGTCGAAATCGAAGAACAACGGTGTCGACCCACAGGTGCTGGTCGAACAGTACGGCGCCGATACGGTGCGCCTGTTCTCGATGTTCGCGGCTCCACCGGAGCAGTCGCTGGAGTGGAGCGAGGCTGGCGTCGAGGGCATGAGCCGCTTCCTGCGCCGCGTCTGGCGCGAGGTGCATCGCCACGTCGAGGGGCCGGATCATCCCGAACTCGGTCGTGCCGGTGTGGAGCAGGCGCAGTTGAACGATGCTCAGCGCACGCTGCGTCGCCAGGTCCACGAAACCATCGCCAAGGTGGGCGACGACTACGGTCGCCGCCACAGCTTCAACACCGCGATCGCCGCGCTGATGGAGTTGCTCAACGCGATCTCGCGCCATGACGACGACAGTCCGCAGGGCCGTGCGATCTGGCACGAGGCGCTGGATGCGCTGGTGCTGATGCTCAACCCGGTGACGCCGCACATCAGCCATGCCTTGTGGCAGGTGCTGGGCCATCCGGAAACGGTGCTGGAAGACGTGCCGTTCCCGCAGGTCGACCCAAGCGCCCTGGTGCGTACCAGCGTGACGCTGGCGGTGCAGGTCAACGGCAAGCTGCGCGGTACCATCGAGATGGCGGTCGATGCCCCGCGCGAGGCGATCGAGGCAGCGGCGATGGCGGAATCCAACACGGCGAAGTTCCTCGAAGGACAGACCGTGCGCAAGGTGATCGTGGTGCCGGGGAAGATCGTCAATATCGTTGCCAACTGAGCCGGATGACGGGCCGGACAGCCGGCCCTCAGGCGTCGGCGCTACACTGGCGTCTCCCGACCGCATCGCGATCCCGAGCCCATGAAGAAACCGGCTGTTTCCGTGTTCGTTGTAACCGTGCTTGCCTTGGTCCTGTCCGGCTGTGGATTCCACTTGCGCGATGCGGTGCAGTTGCCATCGGATCTCGGTCCGGTGCGGGTCGTGAGCGCGGATCCATACAGTCCACTGGCCGAAATGCTGTCGGAATCGATGACGCGCGCCGGTGCAGTGCCGGCTGATCCCAAGGAATCGGCGGGCGTGGCAACGCTGGAAGTGATTTCCGAGCGCTGGGGCGATATCCCGATTTCGCTCGACCAGTACGGCCGCGCCCAGGAATTCAGCCTGCGCTATGCGGTGATCTTTGCCTTGCGTGATGCCAATGGCAAGGACGTGGTGCCGCAACAGGCGATCGAACTCACGCGCGATTATGTCGCGCCCGCGGCCGATGCCGTCGGCAAGGCGAATGAGCATGAACTGCTGTCGAAGGAAATGCGCAAGGACATGGCGTCGTCGGTGATGCGCCGGATCGACGCGGTGTCGCGCAAAATCAATCGCCAGGGCCAGTAACGAACGGCGCTGGCAGGACCAAGTGGAACTCAAGCTCGATCGACTGGTCGCTCAACTCGAACGCGAACCGCTGCGTCCGGCCTATCTGATTGCCGGAGCCGAACCGTTGCTGGTGCTGGAAACCGCGGATGCGGTGCGCGCGAAGGCACGCATCGAGGGGTGCACCGAGCGCGAAGTATTTGAAGTCGATGATCGCAGTTTCGAGTGGGATCAGGTCACGGCGAGTTTCCAAGTGATGGGACTCTTCAGCCAGCGTCGCCTGATCGACCTGCGCCTGCCCACCGGAAAGCCCGGCAAGGACGGCGCCGAAGTGATCTTGGCGTTCTGCGCCGACCCGCCCAAGGACACCATCCTGCTGGTGACCACGGGTGAATGGAGCAAGGCGCACGCCGGCAAGTGGAGCGAGGCCATCGCCAGCGTCGGACACGTCGCGTTCGCGTGGACAGTGAAGCCACACGACTGGACGGAGTGGGTGCAGCGGCGCTTGCGCCTGCGCGGCGTGCAGGCCGAAAGCAATGCAGTGGAGCATCTGGCCGGTCGCACCGAAGGCAATATGCTGGCTGCGGCACAGGAAATCGACAAGCTCGCGTTGCTGGTCGATCGCGATGAGGTATTGAGTGCCGAACGGATGGATGCGCTGGTGGCAGATGCCGCGCGCTTCGACGTGTTCCGTCTGATCGATGCGGCGCTGGACGGACAGCCGGCACAGGTGGCGCGCATGCTCGCGACCTTGCGCGCGGAAGGGTTGGCGGTGCCGGCCTTGCTCGGCATGGTGGTGATGGAGTTGCAGCGCCTCGCCGCGCTGTCGCGGGTGCAGGCGCGCGGCGGCAACCTGATGGCGGAATTCAAGGCGCAACGCGTCTGGGACAACAAGCAGGCGGTGTACAAGCGCGCGTTGGGTCGCCACGTCGCGGGGCGCTGGGATGCATTGCTCGCGGAAATCGGACGCGTTGATCGCGCATCGAAGGGCCGCTCGCCCGGCGATCCTTGGCAACTGCTGGAACGCGTGCTGCTGGCGGTCGCCGAGCCGCGGGCGTTCAAGCTGATCGCCGCCCATGCCTGACGTGACGCTGCGCATCCTCTACGGCGGCACCTTCGATCCGATCCACAACGGCCATCTCGCGGTGGCGCTGCATGCACGCGACGTGCTGCATGCTGAAGTCTCGTTGTTGCCCGCGCGTGATCCACCGCACAAGGGGCCGACGTCCGTCGATGCCGCCAAGCGTGCGCACATGTGCGAGCTGGCGGTGGCGGGTCTCGAAGGCATAGATGTCGACGAGCGCGAGCTGCGGCGCGATACACCGTCCTGGACCATCGACACCCTGCGCGAATTGCGTGGGGAGATCGGCGACCGCGCACCGCTGGCCCTGCTGGTGGGTGCCGACAGTTTCCTCGGCCTGCCGACCTGGAAGGAATGGCACGAACTGCCGGAACTCGCGCATTTCGTCATCGCCGAGCGCCCGGGTTTCGATCTCGATCCAGCGATGACGCCGGAACTGGCGGCCGAGTTCGGATCGCGCTTCGTGGCATCCCCCCAAGCCCTGCATGGCGCGCCGGCCGGTCTGGCCTTCCGCCTGAGCCAGCCGACCACCCCGGAATCGGCCACCGAGTTGCGCCGACGCATCGCCGCGGGTGAATCCTGGCAGGACTGGGTGCCCCCAGCGGTCGCCGGCTACATCGCCAGGCACCACCTGTATGGGGCGGCTGCGGTCCCGCCGTCCGGCCACTTATAATTCGCCCCGAGTCCCCGGAAGTCCGATTTTGTCCAACAATCAAGCGCACGTCATCAAGACCCAGATTCCCAATCCGCCGCCGCCGGTGGATGTCCTGCTCAAGCATGTCAGGACTGCGGTCGAGAACCTCAAGGCCAACGACATCGTCGAGATCGACGTGCGTGGAAAGACCAGCGTCTGCGATTACCTGGTGATCGCGTCCGGAACCTCGACGCGCCACGTCAAGTCGATCGCCGATGAAGTGGTGCGTGAGGCGAAGAAACTCGATTGCCAGCCGCTGGGTGTCGAAGGCGAACGCGAAGCCGAATGGGTGTTGGTCGATCTGGGTGACGTCGTGGCCCACGTGATGCTGCCGCGCGTGCGCGAGTTCTATGCGCTCGAGCGCCTGTGGACGGTGGGCGACGAGCCGCCGTCCGAGTCGGCTTGAAGGCGAAACTGATCGCCGTCGGCGAACATGCGCCCGCGTGGGTCGCGCAGGGATTCGCCGATTACCAGAAACGATTGCTGCACGGACTTCCGCTGGAACTGGTGGAGGTCGAGCCCGGCGTGCGCGGCAAGGGCCGCGATGCCGCGCGCGCGATGAGCGATGAGGGTGCCCGCGTGCTGGCGGCGATCCCGCGCGGCACTTGGGTGGTCGCGCTCGACGGGCGCGGCAAGGCCCATGGTTCGGAGCAGTTGGCGCAGCGCATGGAGCACTGGCGCGGGCAGGGGCGCGATCTCGCGTTCCTGATCGGCGGCCCGGAAGGACACGCCGACCAGGTGTTGTCACGCGCGGACGAGCACTGGTCGCTGGGACCGCTGACGCTGCCGCACATGTTGGTGCGGTTGCTGGTGGCGGAGCAGCTGTATCGCGCGGTGTCGATCCTGGGGAATCATCCGTACCACCGCGCGTAAGGCGGTCAGCGATTGAGCGTGAAGTTCACCGGGACGCGACCGATCGCGCGAACCGCATGGCCGTTCTGCATCGCCGGTTGGAAGCGCCAAGCCCGCAGCACCTGCTCGCGTGCGGCGCGATCGAGCTCGCGCGAGCCGCTGCTGGTCGCGATCACGACATCGATCGGCTTGCCGTTTTCGTCCACCGTCACTTCCAGGATCACCGTGCCTTCGGTACCGTCACGCAGCGCATTGCGCGGATAGACGGGTGCGGGTGCGCTCGCATAGGCGAGTTGTGATCCACGCACGACGACCGGTTCGGTTCTCGGTTCGATCGGGCCTTCCACCGTTCCGCCGGCTGTCGCGACCTTGGTGTCGGATGCCGAATTCGTGTTGGCTGCGATCGCAGGGGGGGCGTTGCTGGCGTGGGTGTTGACCTGCGGCTTGACCTCGGGTGGTTGCACGTTGCGGATCGGATCGACCGGTGTCGGCTCGAGCTTCTTCTTGACGATGGTCGGCACCGGCGGCGGTGGCTGGACGTCGGGGAGCACGATCGTGATCGGAACCGGCTGTTCGATGCGTCCGGGATCGGGAATGCGCGTCGGTGCCAGCAGCAATCCGGCGGCGATCACGTGGATGGCGATGACGGTGCTGAAGGCGCCGATGCGGGCGACATCGAGCCGATCGTCCTGGCGCAGGGTCGTGGTGCGGGACAACGCGAGCGTTTGCGACTGCATGATCCACCTCCGGTGAAAGAGCCTGTGGACTACAACGTGCGATGTGCGACAACGGGGTTGGGTGGCGCGCACTTCGACAGTGCGCCGGTCGATCGATTGCTTGCAAGGGAACGCAAGTGGTTCTTGATCCGGCCAAGTGACAACAACATCGCCCGGCTGAGCGCCTGCTGCGGTTGTCCGTCTCGCCGACACGCCTTAAATCCCCGCTACGCGGGTCCGGCCCCTCGCTTGCGCTCGTGGCGTTCGGAATCGCCACGCGGCATGGCGCGTGAGCGGCGCTTCCTCACCCATGCCTCGTATGGTCGGCGATACGGACGAACCGTACAGGCGCTGACGGTGGCGAGCTTTAGCGGCCCAACTCGAACACCACGTTGAGATGCGCCGACAGGCTGGCTTCGCCCGGCGAAACTTCGGTGTCGGCAGCGGCCTTGGGCGCCGCCATCGCCATCGTCCGCATCATCGGCATTGGGCGCGGGAAGCCCGACCCACTCTCGTCGATGCTGACGATCCGGCGCACGCGCAGGCCCAGCGCCTTGGCATACATCTCCGCGCGTGCCTGTGCCTTCTCCAGAGCGCTACGGCGTGCTTCGTCATAGGCCTCGTCCGGCTTGTCGACTTCGAACGACGGGCCGTTGAGGTCATTGGCGCCCGCCGCGACCAGACTGTCCATCACCTTGCCGAGTTTGCCAATGTCGCGCACCTTCACGCTGACGGTGTTGCGCGCCTCGTAGCCGGTGATCTTTGGTGGTTTGTTGGGCGTGTAGTTGTAGTCCGGGTTGAGGTTGACGCCGCTGGTCTGGATGTCGCGCTCGGCGACGCCGGCCGCCTTGATCGCCGCCATGACCTTGGCCATCTGGTTGGCGTTGTCGCGCATCGCGGCGTTGGCGTCGACGGCACGGGTGACCACGCCGGTCGAGATTGAGGCGACATCGGGCACGCGCTTGGACGTGCCGTCGGCAGAAACCGAGAGCAGGGTGCCGTCGCTGTTGGCGATGTCGGATTGCGGGGTGGACTGGGCGTGGAGGGTCATGGGGACGAGGGCAGCAAGGGCGAGGGAAAGTGCGAGCGGGCGAAAGGGATGCATGGCGGGCTCCTGAAAAGTTCAAGTTGGGGCATGACCGGTTAACGGGTGGTGATTCGCGATGGGGTTGGATGGCCGGGAAATGTTGCCCTGCGTTCAGCCGCCAGAGGAGGCCGGATGGCCGCTGCACGGTATCCTTGCCCCATGCTGCATCTCGCCTCGCGCTCTCCCCGCCGGTCGGAACTGTTGGCCCGCCTGGGGCTGACATTCGGCGTGCTCGATCTCGACGTCCCTGAGGTCCGCGCCGATGGCGAACCGGCGGAGGATTACGTTCGCCGCGTTGCCCGCGAGAAGGCCGGTGCCGGACTGTTGCAGCTCACCGGACAACGCGAGGCCTGGGTGCTCGCCGCGGATACCGAAGTGGTGCTGGACGACATCGTCTTCGGCAAGCCTGCCGATCGCGATGATGCCGCGCGCATGTTGCGGATGCTCGCCGGTCGTGCACATGTGGTGATCTCGGCGGTATCGCTGGTGTCCGCTTCCAGGGAGTTGCAGGTGGTCTCGAAATCAACGGTCACCTTCGGCGAATTTCCAACGGGCGTGCTCGACTGGTTTCTCGATACTGGCGAGTGGCAAGGCAAAGCCGGTGCCTACGGCATCCAAGGGGCGGCGCAGGCCTTCATCACCCATCTCGATGGCAGCCACAGCGGGGTGATGGGTCTGCCGCTGGCGGAAACATCACGGCTGTTGGCGCAAGCGGGAGTGTGGCCATGACCGAAGAAATCCTGGTCAATGTCACGCCGCGCGAAACCCGCGTCGCCGTGGTCGAGAACGGCATGCTGCAGGAGTTGCATATCGAACGCGGCTGGCGTCGCGGCGTGGTCGGCAATATCTACAAGGGCAAGGTCCAGCGGGTGATGCCGGGCATGCAGGCGGCTTTCGTCGATATCGGATTGGCGCGCGCGGCCTTCCTGCATGCCAACGACATCCTGCGGGCGATGCCGGCGATTCCGAATGAGGATGGTGCGACTGCCGCCGATGCGCCAGCGGCACCGGCACGGCCGATCACCGAATTGCTGCGCGATGGCCAGGACATCGTGGTGCAGGTGGTCAAGGATCCGATCGGCAGCAAGGGTGCGCGCTTGACGATGCAGCTCAGCGTGCCGTCGCGGTATCTGGTGATGTTGCCGCAGTCGAAAGTGGTCGGCGTGTCGGCGCGCATCGAGGACGATGTCGAACGCGCGCGCCTGAAGGGATTGGTGAGCGAGCTGGCGATGACCGGCGGTTCCGGCTTCATCATCCGCACCAATGCCGAAGGCCAGCCGGCCGAGGCATTGGCCGAGGACATCGCCTATCTGTCGCGGGCATGGGGACTGGTCGAGGAGCGTGCGCGCAATGCGGCGGTGGGCACCTGCATCTACGACGACCTGAGTTTGCCGATGCGTGCGGTCCGCGACCTGATGCGTCGCGACGTCGAGAAGGTGAAGGTGGATTCGCGCGAAACCTGCGAGAAGTTGCGGGTGTTCGCCGCGCAATACATGCCTGGGCTCGCCGAACGCATCGAGCTGTACAGCGGTGCGCGCCCGATCTTCGATCTCTACGGCGTCGAGGACGAAATCCAGCGGGCATTGCAGAAGGAGGTGCCGCTGAAATCCGGTGGCTATCTCGTCATCGACCAGACCGAGGCGATGACCACGGTTGACGTCAATACCGGCAGTTTCGTCGGACAGCGCACGCTCGAGGAAACCGTCTACCGCACCAATCTCGAGGCGGCGCAGTCGGTTGCGCGGCAGCTGCGCCTGCGCAATCTCGGCGGCATCATCATCATCGACTTCATCGACATGCACGACCCCGAGCATCGCCGCCAAGTGCTGCGGATGCTGGAGAAGTCGCTCTCCAAGGACCACGCAAAGACCACTGTCTACGACTTTTCACCACTCGGCCTGGTCGAGATGACGCGCAAGCGCACGGTGGAGTCGCTGGAACGCCAGTTGTGCGAACCATGCCCAGCCTGCAACGGCCGCGGCACGCTGAAGACCGCAGAGACGGTCACCTACGAAATCTTCCGCGAGATCACCCGTGCGGTGCGCCAGTTCGATGCCGAACGCCTGTTGGTGATCGCATCGCCGACGGTGGTGAATCGCATCACCGAGGAAGAATCGACCGCCGTTGCCGAACTCGAAGAGTTCCTCGGCAAGTCGATCCGCTTCCAGCAGGACGACCAATATGTGCAGGAGCACTACGATGTCGTGTTGCTCTGAGCACAGTTGATGCGGCGCCATCTCCATCTTGCCGGGAAATCGCTCTATTACGCGATCGGCGTGTGCCTGTTGTTGCTGGCGTTGCTCACCGGCGCACTGAGTCGCGCGATGCCGTGGCTCGAAGAACACCCGAATGAGGTGCGTGCGTGGTTGAGCAAGCGCGCTGGACACCCAGTGCAGTTCGCCAGCGTGCAGGCACGCTGGACGCGCCGGGGGCCGTTGCTGTCGCTGCGCGACCTCAAGGTCGGTGCGCCGGACAATCCGCTGCGACTCGGCGACGCCGAATTGCTGGTGTCGCAATACACCGGATGGCTGCCGGGAAATCGCCTGACCGAACTGCGTTTGCGCGGCATCCACGTCAATCTGCAGCGTGATGACGACGGCACCTGGCATGTGCGCGGCCTGCCGGGACAGACCAATGGGGGCGATCCGCTGACGACGCTCGAGCCACTCGGCGAGTTGCAGGTGATTGGGGGCAGCCTGACGCTGGATGCACATTCGCTGGGATTGCACGCCGATATTCCGCGCATCGACGTGCGCACGCAGGTCAACGGCGCGCGCGTGCGTGTCGGCATGCGCGGCTGGCTCAAGGGCGTATCGACGCCGACCTTCGCCACCATGGATTTCGATCGCCACAGTGGCGACGGCCGCGTCTATGTGGGTAGCCGCAATATCGACCTGAAGGGATACCAAGGTTTCCTGCAATTGTTCGGTGTCGCGCTGGCTGGTGGCCACGGCAGCGGCGAGGCGTGGTTGGACGTGGGCGCGCGCCGAGTCACGAAATTGGTTAGCCGCAATGATTTCAGTGATGTGCTGTTGCGATCGAGCACGCCGGGATCGACCGCGACGCCGGTATTGCTGCAACGCGTGCAGGGACTGACTGGATATCGCCATTCCGGCACGGATTGGCGCATGGACGTGCC
>JAFEBY010000009.1 GCA_018242465.1 Pseudomonadota bacterium
GCTCATGCCGCCACCGCCTTCTGCACCACGGTGCCGGCCTTCAGATCGTCGACGTAGAAACGCTTGTTCACGATCGCGTACTCGAATTCATCCCAGAACTGGGCGAGGAAACCCTGCACCGGCCACGCAGCGGCTTCGCCGAAGGCGCAGATGGTGTGACCTTCGATCTGGCCCGCCGATGCCTTGAGCATCTGCAGGTCGTCCATGGTCGCGGTGTGGTCGACGATGCGACTCAGCATGCGGTACATCCAGCCGGTGCCTTCGCGACACGGCGTGCACTGGCCGCACGATTCCTTGAAGTAGAAACGCGCGATGCGGTGGCAGGCGCGCACCATGCAGGTGGTTTCATCCATCACGATCACGGCGCCGGAGCCAAGGCCGGAACCGGCCTTCTGGATGGCGTCGTAGTCCATGGTGAGTTCCATCATGGTCTCGCCCTTCAGCACCTTCATCGATGATCCGCCCGGGATTACCGCCTTGATGCGGTGGCCGTTGCGGACGCCGCCGGCGAGTTCGAGCAGATCCTTGAACGGCGTGCCGAGGCGGATCTCGTAGTTGCCCGGGCGATTGACGTGACCGGAGATCGAGAAAATCTTGGGGCCGCCATTGTTGGGCTTGCCGAGGTTGGCGAACCACTCCGCGCCGTTGCGGATGATCGCCGGGACCGAGGCGTAGGACTCAGTGTTGTTGATCGTGGTCGGCTTGCCATACAGGCCGAAATTGGCCGGGAACGGCGGTTTGAAGCGCGGCTGACCCTTCTTGCCTTCCAGCGACTCCATCAATGCTGTTTCTTCGCCGCAGATGTAAGCGCCGGCGCCAAGCACGCCATAAAGATCGATATCGACGCCGCTGCCGAGGATGTTCTTACCCAGCCAACCGTGCGTGTAGGCTTCGGCCAGTGCTTCCTCGAAATGCTCGAATGGTTCGTGGTGGAACTCGCCACGCAGGTAGTTGTAGCCGACCGTCGCACCAGTGGCGTAACAGGCGATCGCCATGCCCTCGATGACCGCGTGCGGGTTGTAGCGCAGGATGTCGCGATCCTTGGCCGTGCCCGGCTCCGATTCGTCGGAGTTGCACAGCATGTATTTCTGGCCCGGCCCCTTGGGCATGAAGCTCCACTTCAGGCCAGTCGGAAACCCCGCGCCGCCACGACCACGCAGGCCCGAGGCCTTGACCGTCTCGATGACGTCGGCCGGCGCGATCTTCTCCTCGAGGATCTTGCGCAGGGCGGCGTAGCCACCGGTCTTGAGGTAGTTGTCGTAGCTCCAGGGCTTGTCGAAATGCAACGTCGTGTAGACGACGCTGTGTTCCTGCGGCGCCGGGCCGACCGGACCGTAGCCTTCGCTGTAGTGAGAATGTCCCGCCATCGTTACTTCAACCCGTCCAGCAGCGCGTCCACCTTGTCGGTGTCGAGCTTCTCGTGGTAATGGCCGTTGATCACGACCACTGGCGCACCGCAACAGGCGGCCACGCATTCTTCTTCGCGCTTGAGATAGACGCGGCCATCGGCGGTCGATTCGCCGAGCTTGCAGCCGAGCTTCTTCTCGGCGTGCGCGACCAGATCCTCGGCGCCGTTCAACCAGCAGCTGATGTTGGTGCAGAAGGCGACGTTGTTGCGGCCGACCGGCTGCGTCTCGAACATCGAGTAGAACGTCGCCACTTCATAGGCCCACACCGGCGGCAGGCCGAGGTACTTGGCCACGCCTGCGATCAGTTCGTCGGTGAGCGAACCGCCGTTCTGTTCCTGTGCGGCGAACAAGCCTTGCAGCAGCGCCGAACGCTTGCGGTCGGGCGGGAACTTGGTCAGCCAGTGGTCGATGTGCGCACGCGTCTCGCCGCTGAGCACGACCATCGGATCGACGCTGCGAGCGCTTTCGAAATTGCCAGTCGCTTTCATCGATCGATCTCTCCAAACACGATGTCATACGTGCCGATCATCGCCACCACGTCGGCCAGCATGTAGCCGCGCACGATCGCGTCCATCGACGACAGGTGGGCGAAGCCCGGGGCGCGCAACTTGCAGCGAAATGGCTTGTTGGCGCCATCGGACACCAGGTACACGCCGAACTCGCCCTTGGGCGCTTCCACTGCGGCGTAGCTTTCGCCGGCCGGCACGGAATAGCCTTCCGAGAACAGCTTGAAGTGGTGGATCAGGGCTTCCATGTCGTCCTTCATCGCTTCACGCGACGGCGGCGACACCTTGTGGTTCTCGAGCATCACCGGGCCGGGATTGGCCTTCAGCCACTTCACGCATTGCTGGATGATGCGGTTGGCTTGGCGCATCTCGGCGACGCGGATCAGGTAGCGGTCGTAGCAATCGCCGTTGTGCGTCACCGGGACGTCGAAATCGACTTCCGCATATTTGGCGTACGGCTGCTTTTTGCGCAGGTCCCATTCGAAACCGGAGCCGCGCAGCATCGGGCCGGTCATGCCCCACGCAAGCGCCTGCTCGGGGGTGACGATGCCGACGTCGACGGTGCGCTGCTTCCAGATGCGGTTGTCGGTCAGCAGGGTTTCGTATTCGTCGATGCGCGCCGGGAAATCCCTGGTGAAGGCTTCCAGATAATCGAGCATCGAACCTTCGCGCCATTCGTTGAAGCGCTTGAGGCTGCCGCCCTTGCGCCACTTCGACTCGCGGTACTTCGGCATGTGGTCCGGCAAGTCGCGGTAGACGCCGCCCGGACGGTAGTAGGTCGCGTGCATGCGCGCGCCGCTGACCGCCTCGTAGACGTCCATCAACTCTTCGCGTTCGCGGAAGGCATAGAGGAACACCGCCATCGCGCCGAGGTCGAGTGCGTTCGAACCCAGCCACATCAGGTGGTTGAGGATGCGCGTGATCTCGTCGAACATCGTGCGGATCCACAGCGCGCGTTCCGGCGGTGTCACGCCCAGCAGGTTCTCGATCGCGAGCACATAAGCGTGCTCGTTGCACATCATCGACACGTAGTCGAGGCGGTCCATGTAGCCGATCGACTGGTTGAACGGCTTGGATTCGGCGAGCTTCTCGGTGCCACGATGCAGCAGGCCGACATGCGGATCCGCGCGTTGCACGGTTTCGCCATCCATTTCGAGGATCAGGCGCAACACGCCGTGCGCGGCCGGGTGCTGCGGACCGAAGTTCATCGTGTAATTGCGGATCTCCTGCCGTGCTTCGGCAGGGTTGCTGGCAAACGCGGACTGCGCGGCCGGCGACTGGATCGATTCAGCGGTCATTTGACGCTCCCGGCCGGTGCCTGGCGCACGCCCAGATTGAGATCGCGCGATTCGCCCTGCGCAGTTTCCAGGCGGGCGTCGTTGCGCACCACGCGCGGCACGCCGACACGCGGCTCGACCGATGTCACCGGCTCGTACACCACGCGCTGCTTCTCGGCGTCATAACGCACTTCGACGTTGCCGATCAGCGGGAAGTCCTTGCGGAAAGGATGGCCGACGAAACCATAATCGGTGAGGATGCGGCGCAGGTCCGGATGTCCTTCGAACACGATACCGTAAAGATCAAACGCCTCGCGTTCGAACCAGTCGGTGCCCGCCCAAATCGACGTCAGCGAGTCGACCACGGGCAACGCCTCGTCGGCGCAGAATGCACGCAGGCGCAGGCGTTGGTTGTTGCGGACCGACAGCAGGTGGGCGACTGCGGCGAAACGGCGACCCGGCGCGACTTCCACCGCCTCGCTTTCCGGTTGTGCAACTTGGCGCAGCGGTTGCTCGCCCCACTTGAAGCGGCCAACCGCCCTGCCCTCGACGCCGCGGCTGAAGCCTTCCGAGGAAACATCGGTGTCCCACTCGTCGTCGCCGTAGCCGAGGTAATCGACGCCGCAGACGTCGACGCATTGCTCGAAGCCGAATTCGTCGCGCAATGCACGCGCGGCAGTCAGCCATTCGGCCGGCGCGACTTCCAGCGTCACTTCGTTGCGTGCACCAATGATCACCTGCGCTTGCGGGAAGCGCGCGCGCAGCGCATCGGCGATTGGGCCGTGATTGGTTTGCATGTCCGCCATGTCAAGCCACCACGGGCGGGCGTGCCCGTTCGGATCCGGCGTCCGCGATCTGGCCGCGCTCACCGAAGACGGTGGTGCGACGAATCTTCTTCTGCAGCTGCAGGATGCCGTAAGCCAATGCTTCGGCTGTCGGCGGGCAGCCCGGGACGTAGACGTCCACCGGCACGATGCGATCGCAGCCACGCACCACCGAATACGAGTAGTGGTAGTAGCCGCCGCCATTGGCGCAGCTGCCCATCGAGATCACCCACTTGGGATCGGGCATCTGGTCGTAGACCTTGCGCAACGCCGGCGCCATCTTGTTGACCAGCGTGCCGGCCACGATCATCACGTCGGATTGGCGCGGCGACGGGCGGAACACCACGCCGAAGCGGTCCATGTCGATGCGCGCGGCACCGGCATGCATCATTTCCACCGCACAGCAGGCGAGACCGAAGGTCATCGGCCACATCGAACCGGTGCGCGCCCAGTTCCACAGCGCGTCCATGCTGGTGGTGACGAAGCCTTGCTGCATCACCGGGTTGTCGCCCTCGGGGCGCAGCAGATCATCCAACCGACCCTCGGGGATCGGATTGAAGAACGGGGTATGACTCACTCCCATTCCAGTGCTCCCTTCTTCCACACGTAAGCAAACCCCAGCACCAGCAGGAACAAGAAGATCCCCATCTCCACCAGGCCGAACGGACCGAGCTCGCGGAACACCAGCGCCCACGGGAAGACGAAGGCGATTTCGAGGTCGAAGACGATGAACAGGATCGCCAGCAGGTAATAGCGGACGTCGAACTTGAGTCGCGCATCCTCGAAGGGCAGGAAGCCGCATTCGTAGGGAGAGAGTTTCTCGAGCCCAGGTTTTTTCGGTCCGAGGAGGTTGCCGATGACGATCAGCGCGATGCCGATGCCGGTGGCAACCAGGAGGAACAGCAAGGTCGGCAGGTATTCGGCCAGCACTTCGGTCTTCCTGTAGGGCGCTCCGACCCGATGAACCGGACATCCTGTCCGGCGTGGTGGCATACGGACCAGTGGTCCGCATGCAGTGTGGTGCCCAAGGGGGGACTCGAACCCCCACGACCTAAGCCGCTACCACCTCAAGGTAGTGCGTCTACCAATTCCGCCACCTGGGCAATGTGTTTGGCGTGCGTCTCCGCACACCAGCGAGAGATTGTAAAACGGATCAGTGCGTTTGCGAACCGGCCGGCGCACCGTTGGGCGCATTTGCCGGTGCCTGCGGCACGCTCTGAGCAGGCGCCTGCGTGGCCGGAGCCTGCGGGATGCCGGCTGCCGGAGTGGCCTTTGCGGCCGGAGCCGATGCTGCCGGCTGCGACCCCATGAGGCTGCTACCCGTCGTCACCTGCTGCTGGCTACCGTGCACGAACAGCCACGCCATCAGCAGGGTGATGCTGAAGAAGGCAATGGCCAGCCAGCGTGTGGTCTTGGACATGAAGTTGGCGGCACCGCGCGCGCCGAACACCGTGCCCGAGGCACCGGAACCGAAGCCGGAGCCGGCCTGTGCGCCCTTGCCCTGCTGGAGCAGGATCAGCGCGATCATCGCGATCGCGACCAGCACGTACACAACATTGAGAATCAACGAAAGCATGGCGATCCGTGGAACGTTCAGGCAGCCGCGGCTGCCGTGATGATGTCGAGGAAGTCGCGGGCGACGAGTGAAGCGCCACCCACCAGTCCGCCATCGACATCGGTCTGCGAAAACAGGGCCGCGGCGTTGTCGGACTTCACGCTGCCGCCGTACAGGATCGGCAGCGAGTCGGCGATTCTAGCATCCAGACGCCCCACCTGAGAACGGATGAATGCGTGGACGTCCTGCGCCTGCTCCGGGCTGGCGGTGCGACCGGTCCCGATCGCCCACACCGGCTCGTAGGCAATCATCCCGCCTGCCAGCGCCTGGATCCCGACCGCGTCGTCCAGCAGGGGCGCCAACTGGGCCGCGATCACCGCTTCGGTGGTGCCGGCCTCGCGTTCCTCTAGGCGCTCGCCCACGCACAATACCGGGATCAGTCCGGCCGTCTGCGCGGCGATGAACTTGCGCGCGACCAGGGCGCTGTCCTCATGGTGGTATTCACGGCGCTCGGAATGCCCGACCAGCACATGGGTGGCACCGACATCACGCAGCATCTGCGCCGAAACCTCACCCGTATAGGCACCCTTGGCGTGTTCGCTGACGTCCTGGGCGCCAACCGCGACCGCGGTTCCCGCGCAATGCGCGACCAGGCCAGCGACATAGGGCATCGCCGGGAAGATGATGCAATCGACGCGTTCGCGCGCCGAGGACGCACCGTCCTTCAGTGCATCGGCCAGCGCCACGCCAAAGGCGCGGTCACCATTCAATTTCCAGTTGCCGGCGACGATCTTGCGGCGCATGTGGACTCCGGTCATTTCAGCTTGATTTCGCGCAGGCGCTCTTCGAGGTATCCCTGCGCCGTGATCGCTTGCGGATAACGGCTGGGATTGTCGGCGCTCACGCACGACGGCAGCACATCGATCAGGAAATCGGGATTCGGGTGCAGGAAGAACGGCACCGAATAGCGCGGCTTGCGCGCCTGCTCGCCCGGCGGATTGACCACGCGATGCGTCGTCGACGGATAGACGTGGTTGGTCAGGCGCTGCAGCATGTCGCCGATGTTGACGACAATCGTGTCGGCATCCGAAGTGAACGGCACCCACTCGCCCTTCTTCGACAGCACTTCGAGTCCGGCCGCACTGGCACCGACCAGCAGTGTGATCAGGTTGATGTCTTCGTGGGCTCCGGCACGCACGTTCGGGATGTCGTCGGCGGTGATCGGCGGATAGTGGATCGGGCGCAGGATCGAATTGCCGGAATCGGTCTTGTCGGCGAAATAGTGTTCCGGCAGGCCGATATGCAACGCAAGTGCACCCAGCACCTGTGAACCAAGGTGATCAAGCGCCTGGTACAGCGCGCCGCCCTTCTCGCGGAAGCCCTCGACTTCCACAGGCCACAGATTGGCCGGCATGTCGTCGGCGTATTTCGAATCGCGCGGAATCTCGCGACCGATGTGCCAGAACTCCTTGAGGTCGGAGTATTTTGCGCCCTTGGCAGTTTCGACGCCGAACGCCGTGTAGCCGCGCGCGCCGCCGCCACCGGGCACGTGGTACTGCTTCTTGGTCTCTTCCGGCAACGCGAAGAAACGCTGGAATACGTCGTAGCTGTCGTCGATCAGCGATTGCGGGATGCCATGGTTGCGGATGCCGGCAAACCCCCATTCGCGATAGGCCGCACCGAGTTCGTCCACGAAACGCTGGCGGTCTTCCGCGCTGGACGGATGGGTGAAACGACGGATATCGAGGGTGGGAATGGCACGGCTCATTGCAATCACTCCGGGAAATCAGACGGCGTCTTCGACTGCGCGCGCCAGTGCATCAAGTGTGGAATCGACCAATGCGGGATCGGCAGCCTCGACGGTCACGCGCACCACCGGCTCGGTGCCGGACGGACGCAGGAACGCCCTGCCCTTGCCCTTGATGCCAGCCTGCGCTTTTTCCAGCGCGGCGATCACGCCAGGATCGGCGACCGCGCGCCTCGCATCGGCACAACGCACGTTGCGGGTCTTCTGGGCAACGCGCTGCAAGCCTTCGAGCAATTCGGTCAGCGACTTGCCGGTGCGCTTCATCACTTCCAGCACCTGCAACGCGGCAACGATGCCGTCACCGGTGGCGCTGCAATCCAGGCACAAGATGTGACCGGACGCTTCGCCACCGAGCACGCCGTGGTTGTCGATCAATAGGCGGTGGACGTAGCGATCGCCGACATTGGCACGGCGGAAATCGATGCCGGCGGACACCAACGCCTGTTCCAGCCCGAAATTGCTCATCAACGTGCCGACAACGGGGCCCTGCAGGCGTCCACTGGCCTGCCAGTCGCGGGCGAGGATGTAGATGAGGTCGTCGCCGTCGCGAACGTTGCCGGCGCGATCGACCAGCATCACGCGGTCGCCGTCGCCGTCGAAGGCGATGCCGAGGTCCGCACCTGTTTCGACGACACGCGTGCACAGTGCTTCGGGATGGGTGGAGCCGACGCCAGCGTTGATGTTGGTGCCGTTGGGCTGATCGCCCATGGTGTCGACGCGCGCTCCGAGCTCGCGGAACACCAGCGGTCCGATCTGGTAGGTGGCGCCGTTGGCGCAATCGACCACCAGGCGCATGCCGCCGAGGTCGAACCCCTTGGGCACCGCTGATTTGCAGGCTTCGACATAACGGCCGATGGCATCACGGGTGCGTTCGGCGCGACCGAGCTGCTCCGATTCCACCGTCGTGAACGGCGCGTCGAGCGCAGCTTCGATCGCCTCCTCGGTCGCATCATCGAGTTTTTCGCCCGCAGCCGAGAAGAATTTGATGCCGTTGTCGTAATGCGGGTTGTGCGATGCCGAGATGACGATGCCGCCATCCGCGCGCAAGGATCGCGTGAGATGCGAGACAGCCGGCGTCGGCATTGGCCCCATCAGCTGCACGTCGACGCCGGCAGCAACCAGGCCAGCTTCCAGTGCAGCTTCGAACATGTAATTGGAGATCCGGGTGTCTTTGCCGATCACCACCATGGGTTTTCGCCAGACGCCGCTGGCATGGGCACGCTTGCACAGGGCATGGCCATAGGCATTGCCGAGGCGCAACACGAAATCGGCGGAGATCGTCGCGCTGCCGACGCGACCACGGATGCCATCGGTGCCGAAGTACTTGCGGCTCACGCCACCAGCTCCGAATCCGCCTGCGGGCGTGGCTGGCGCATCATCATCGTGCACAGGTCGGCGACACGATCACGCAACTCCCGGCGGTCGCAGATCTGGTCGATGGCGCCGTGTTCGAGCAGGAACTCCGAGCGCTGGAACCCTTCCGGCAGTTTCTCGCGCACGGTTTGTTCGATCACGCGGGCGCCGGCGAAACCGATCAGTGCCTTGGGCTCGGCGATGTTGATATCCCCCAGCATCGCGAACGACGCCGAGACGCCGCCGGTCGTCGGATTGGTGAGCACCGAGATATACGGCAAGCCGGCAGCGCGAAGGCGACCAAGCGCAGCAGAGGTCTTGGCCATCTGCATCAGTGAGAACAGGCTTTCCTGCATGCGCGCGCCGCCACTGGCCGAGAAGCACAGGAACGGGCAGCCTCGCTTGAGCGCTTCCTCGGCGCCCAAGGTGATGCGCTCGCCGACCACCGAGCCCATCGAGCCGCCCATGAAGGCGAAATCGAAGGCGCTGGCAACCAGTGGCGCACCCTTCAGCGTGCCCGAGACCGTAATCAGCGCATCGCGTTCGCCGGTCGATTTCTGCGCCGCCTTGATGCGATCGGAATATTTCTTCTGGTCCTTGAACTTCAGGATGTCGACCGGACCGAGGCTGGTGCCGAGTTCACGCGCACCGGGATCCATGAATGCCGCCAGACGCACCCGCGCCCGGATCGGCATGTGGTGGCCACACTTCGGGCAAACCTGCAGGTTCTCCTGCAGTTCACGCGCGTAGAGCACGGCACCGCATTCGTCGCACTTCTCCCAGAGCCCTTCGGGAACACTGCGTTTACGGGGCTCTGCATCCGCGTCAGTACGGATGTGGGCCGGCATGAGTCGCGTCAACCAGGACATGTGAACCGCTGGATTGGAAAGACTGAACAGTCTAGACCAGACAGATTCAGACCGGCGGCATCGGCGTGCTGCCGCCGGCCTCGGCCGCCACGGTGGGCTGTTCGGACGGCGATGCTGTGAGCTCGATCCCGCGCTCGCCGGCCAAGCCGACCAGATGGTCCTGCAGCATGCTCCGGTAGAGGCCGGTCATGTACTCGACAAACTCGGCGCTGGTGCCCTTCACATCGGTCTCGAAGCCGAGGTAGGCATGCACGTTATAGCGGGCAGCGGCATAGAGGATGGCACCGCTGACCCGGCGCAAGCCCTGCTGCCGCGCCTGCTGATTGGCGATGTCCAGATAGGTATTGCTGCAAGCGAAGAACTCGGGGTCGAGCTGGTTGGGCTGCGCACTCGGCTGGGCGGAATCGGTCATTGGATCGCTGTCTGATGGATCGGATGGCCAATTATCGGCCTCACCTGCGCTCGACACCACCCCTGGCCTCGCGCAGGAAGCGCCTCATGCGGTCGCCGTCGACCCGCCCTGGCACAAATTCGATGCCGCTGAGGGCGGAAACGCCCCATGGCTCGAGTGTCCCGATGATCCTGGAGACGTTATCGGCGGCGATCCCACCGGCGAGCATCACCGGCTTGCCCAGGCCCGGTGGCATCCACGACCAGTCGTTCGCCCCACCCTCGACTTCGTTCGCATGCAGCACGAATACCGCCGCATTGGGGTAACGCGCATGGATCGTTGCGGCATTCATCGTCGCCCACACATCGGGGTGCAGCGCACGCGCGTACGGCACGCCGAACGAGCGCATGCGCATGTCGTCTTCCCCACCATGGAATTCGATCAACGACGGACGCAGCAGGCGAACGATCTCGCGGACATCCTCGACACAGTTGTCGCGGAAGATGGCAACGCTTGCCACCAACGGAGCAAGGGCTTGGCGCATGAAACGCGCATCCTCGACGCGAAGCTGACACCTGGCATCGCGCGCGAAATCGAAACCAATGGCATCGACGCCCAATTCACCTGCGAGGCGAATGTCGCCTGGTCGGGTCAACCCATCGAATCGGATGCGTGTGCGAAAAAAAGGATCCTTCAGCACGTAACGTCATTTGGCCCTCGGGAGTCGATTGCAGAATACCGAGGCAAGGTGAAGAAAACCCCACGCGGAAGACCCGTTTGCCCTTTGTTTTGTGGACAACCGCACAAACAACACCCGCTGAATCATTCAGGGTCTCATTGTGAAAACGTAATCACTGCCGGCAAGTCCCAATTCGCCGAGTAGAGAGGACTGACGAACACGAGTCCGGTGGCCGGCGCCGTTGGACCGGCACGGGTGCGGTCGCGCCCTGCCAGCAATTCACCAAGCCATTCGACCGGACGTTCGCCGCGTCCCACAAGCAGCAGCGAGCCCACGATGTTCCGCACCATGTGATGGAGGAAGGCGTTCGCCTGGATCTCCATCACGACCTCATCGCCAATCCGGTCCAGGGTGATCGATTGCATCTCGCGACGGGCGTGGCTGGCCTGGCATTGCGAACTGCGGAACGCTTCGAAGTCGTGTTCGCCCAGCAAGGCCTGCGCGGCAACATGCATCCGTTCGTGGTCCAGCGGCCGCAACTCCCAGGTCAGGTACTGGTGCTCGAATGCCGGGCGAATCTGGCGATTCAGGATCCGATAGCGGTAGCGGCGCGCCAGCGCGGAAAAACGCGCGTTGAACGCCTCAGGCACTTTCCTGCACCACAAGGCGCTGACATCGGCAGGCAGCCGTGAGGTCGTGCCCAGCGCCCATGCCCGCGGGTCGCGGCGGGCGTCGCTGTCGAAATGGACAACCTGGCAGCGTGCGTGCACGCCGGCGTCGGTGCGCCCGGCGCAGGTCACGCGGACGTCGTGGTTGGCCACCGAAGACAACGCGGTTTCCAGCGTCTCCTGCACGCTGCGGACGCCGGCTTCCACGCGTTGCCAGCCATGGAAAGCGCCGCCGTCATATTCGACGCCGAGCGCGTATCGAGGCATCGGTCAGTGCAGGCTGTCGAGCAACGCCAGCGCTTCCGCGCGTGCCCCGGCGTCGCCTTCCTGCTGCACATCCCGCAGCAGCGCACGGGCGGTCGCCACATCACCGAGGTTGATGTAGGTCCGCGCCAGTTGCAGGCGGCTGTCGGTCGCGGAAGCGGCAACCGGCTCGGGATGGGGCGACTGCTCCGCCCCGTCTTCCGGCAACCAGGCATCGCCTCGCGCCCACGTCGGCAGTCCGTCTTCGCGCGCCGGTGCCGGCGTGGCGGCGGTGCTGGCTGCCGGCTCGATGGTTTGCGCGGCGCTCGGAACCGGAGTCGGCGTCTGCTGCGCCGTCGATGCAAATCCGCGCGTGACTGCACGACCGCGACGGCCCGCGAACAGGCGCCACACCGCAGCCAGCAAGGCGGCTGCGAGTGCTGCCGGCAGCAACCACCACAGGCCGAACCCGCCTGCGGCCGGTGCCGGGGTTGCTTGGCGCACTGCGAGTTTCTGTTGCGCGCTGGCAAGCTCGCTGTTCTTCATTGCAATGAGTTGCGCTTGCTTCTGCTGGATCTGTTCCAGCTCGCCAACGCGCGACTTCAGTTCGGTGATCTCGGCATCGCGGGTCGCGATGGTTTCCTGCGACTGTTGCAGTTGCTGGAGCATGTCTCCGTTTCCTCCGGACGATCCCCGCCCCGTTTTGGTTCCGGCAGCGCCACCATCACCGGCAGCTGCGGGCGCGATGCGCAAATGGGCATCCGCGACGCGTTTGGTCGGCGCAGCCGTGTCGCCAGCGGTCGACGCACGGGCGGCATTGGCCGGCGCATTGGCAACGTCGACCGGACGGCGCTGAGCCGCACGCGTGCTGCGGGATTTGGCGATCTCGGCGCGGGCGACGTTGCGTGCGATCGTCTTGCCGGTCGCCTTGTCGGTCTCCGCCGCGTGCTGGATGCCTTGCGGCATTCGCAATACGGCGCCGGCGCGCAGGCGATTGGGATCCCCGCCGATAAAGGCATCGGGATTCAACGCGACCAGCGCCTGCATCACTGCATCAGGATCGTCTTCACTCCCTTGCAGGCCACCAACGATGCCACCCAGCGTCTGCCCGGGTTTCACCGGACCGTATTTTGCGTCCGACGCTGCAGATAATGATGATGCCGGCGCCGCGTTCGCCACACTACTGACGGCGGGTGCAGCAGTGATTGCAATGGGAGTGTTGGTGGGCGGCACCGTCGCCCCGGGTTGCTTGCCCTTCCCCGTGGCAACAGGCGCTGCCGGCACGGAGGCCGCGGGCTGCATCGCCGTCGTGGCCGCACGCTCGATGGTGTTGTCGGCAGGTGCAGCGACCGCGCTGGGTGCCTCGACGATCGCCGGCGCCGTGGCCGCGACGCTGTTCGGAGTCGCCACCAGTGCGGAATACTCGCGCACGAGCTTGCCGTCACCCCAGTCCACTTCGACCAGGAAATTGACCAGCGGCTGGGTGACCGGCGTGCTGCTGGTGACGCGGATATAGGGCTTGCCGTCCGCACCATCGATCACCTGGAAGCGCAGGTCGGACACCAGCTTGTCGGGCAACGGCAGGCCGATTCGCACGAAAGTGTCCGGGTCGGCGAGCTTGGCCTGCAGTTGCGACAGCTCGGACGGATCACTGGTGATGACCGGGATTTCGGCCACCAGTGGCTCGTTCATGCGCGACTTGACCTGGATCTGCCCCAGCCCCAGGGCGAACGCAGGGCTGGCCGCTACCGCGAGCAGCAGCGACAAAGCCAGCGTTTGCAAGCGCTTCTTCAAGCGATTCTCCAAGTTGACCACGCGGACTCTAGCGATGGTCCGCGGGCTTGGCAATTCAGCCCTGTTCCGCGACGATCAGTTCGGCAACCTGCACCGCATTGAGCGCGGCACCTTTCCGGATGTTGTCTGCGACCACCCACATGTCGAGTCCGCGCGGATGGGAGACGTCCTCGCGCAGCCGTCCGACATATACCGGATCGGTACCGGAAGCATGGGTCACCGGGGTCGGATAGCCGCCCGCCGCGCGATCGTCCACCAACTCGAGACCCGGTTGGGCGGCCAGCAGTTCGCGCGCGCGTTCGACCGTCACCTTCTCTCGCGTTTCGAGATGCACAGCCTCGGAGTGGCCGTAGAACACCGGCACCCGGACCACGGTGGCGTTCACCTGGATGCGGTCGTCGCCGAGGATCTTGCGGGTCTCGGTGACCAGCTTCCATTCCTCGGTGGTGTAGCCGTTGTCGAGGAAGTCGCCGCCATGCGGGATCACGTTGAAGGCGATCTGCACCGGATACACGTTGGCCTCGGCGCCCTGGAAGTTCAGGAGCGACGCGGTCTGCTTGCCGAGCTCGTCCATCGCCTTGACGCCGGTCCCCGACACCGACTGGTAAGTGGCGATGTTGATGCGCTCGATGCCGACAGCGCGTTGGATCGGCGCCAGCGCCACCATCAGCTGCATGGTCGAGCAGTTGGGATTGGCGATGATGCCGCGCGGACGATTCTTCAACGCGTCGGGGTTCACTTCCGACACCACCAGCGGCACGTCATCGTCGCCACGGAAAGCCGAAGAATTGTCGATGACGACCGCACCGGCAGCAGCGAACTTCGGTGCGTATTCCTTCGATACCGAACCGCCAGCCGAGAACAGCGCGATATCGACACCGGCTGGATCGAAGGTGGCGAGGTCGCGCACGGTGATGCCCTTGTTGCCGTATTTCACCTCGCTGCCAGCCGAGCGTTCACTGGCCAGGGCGATGATTTCCTTCGCCGGGAATTTACGCTCATGCAGTACCGACAGCATCGTCTCACCCACGGCGCCGGTCGCGCCCACCACTGCCACCACGTACTGCTTGCTCACTTTCGTTTCCTGTCTTGGGGTTGATTGATTCTATATGCGCGGTTGCACCGGCCCGACATCGCCGCACTGGGCGCGATGGCGCAGCGCCTGGTCGATCAGGACCAGCGCCAGCATCGCCTCGCAAATCGGCGTGGCACGGATGCCGACGCAGGGGTCGTGGCGACCTGTCGTCACCACTTCGATCACATTGCCGTCAACGTCGATGCTTTCGGCCGGCAGGCGCAGGCTCGAGGTCGGCTTGAACGCCACCGCCACCCGCACAGTCTGCCCGGTACTGATGCCGCCAAGAATTCCGCCGGCATGATTGGAAGCGAACCCGTTCGGAGACATCGCATCGCGATGTTCGGTGCCCCTCTGCGCCACGCTGGCGAACCCGTCGCCGATTTCGACGCCCTTGACCGCGTTGATCGACATCATCGCCGCGGCCAATTCGCCATCGAGCTTGCCGTAGATCGGTTCGCCCCAGCCCGGCGGCACGCCATCGGCTTCGACCACCACTTTCGCACCCACCGAATCGCCCGACTTGCGGAGCGCATCCATGTAGGCCTCGAGCTCGGGCACTTGCGCGGCGTGTGGCCAGAAGAATGGATTGCCCTCGACCACCGACCAATCGTGGCCGACCGGCACCACATCCCCGATCTGTGCAAGGTGGCCGCGCACATGGACGCCGCGTTCACCCAGCCATTTCCTGGCAATCACCGCGGCGGCGACACGCATGGTGGTTTCGCGCGCACTGCTGCGGCCACCGCCGCGTGGGTCGCGGATGCCGTATTTCTGCCAATAGGTGTAATCGGCGTGACCGGGGCGGAACTGGCGCGCGATATTGGCGTAGTCCTTGCTGCGGGCATCGGTATTGCGGATCAATAGTGCGATCGGCGTGCCCGTGGTCATGCCCTCGTAGACGCCGCTGAGAATCTCGACCGCATCGGCTTCATTGCGGGCCGAGGTGTGGCGGGTCTTGCCAGTGGCGCGACGCGAAAGGTCGTTCGCGAATTCTTCCGGCGTGATGGCGATGCCGGGGGGGCAGCCATCGATCACGCAACCGATCGCCGGACCGTGCGATTCGCCGAAAGTGGTGACTCGGAAGAGATGGCCAAAGCTGTTCATGGATTCGTCGTGTTCATGGCCGCGTCGCGGCCAATTCGGTGATGCGCGCGTGATGGGTGACCAAATCCTCGCGTTCAACCACGAAGATGCCCATCTGTCCCACCTTGAACTCGACCCAGGCCATCGGCAATTCCGGGAGCAAGGCGTCGAGCGCACGCTCGGCCTCACCCACTTCGCAAATCAGCAGGCCGTGTTCGTTCAGGTGATCGGGCGCATCACGCAGGATCTTCAGCGCGAGATCGAGGCCATCGTCGCCGGCACGCAGGCCCAGCTCCGGTTCGTGCGCGTATTCCGGCGGCAGCGCATCGGTTTCTGCGTGGGTGACGTAAGGCGGGTTGGTGACGATGAGGTCGTACGTCTCGCCCTTCAGCGCGCTCATCAAGTCGGACTTGAGGAAACGCGTGTTGCCGGCGTGCAGGCGCTCCTTGTTCTCCACGGCCAGCGACAGCGCGTCATCGCTGATGTCGACGCCATCGACCTGCCATTCCGGGTTGTAGTGCGCCATCGCGATGGCGATGCAGCCGGAACCCGTGCAAATGTCGAGCGCGCGTTGCACTTCGCGCCCGCCCAGCCATGGCTCGAAGCCGGATTCGATCAGTTCGGCGATCGGCGAACGCGGCACCAGCGCGCGCGGGTCGGTCTTGAAGCTGAGTCCCGCGAACCACGCCTCGCCGGTGAGGTAAGCAGCGGGAATGCGCTCGTCGACGCGGCGACGAAACAGTTCGAGGATGCGCGCCTTCTCTTCGGCCACCAGGCGCGATGCGCCATAGACCGGCGACAAGTCGTGCGGCAGGTTCAGTGCATGGAGGACGAGCTGGGTCGCCTCGTCCATCGCGTTGTCGTAGCTGTGACCGAAGGTGAGGCCGGCCGCGTTGAAGCGCGAACCGCCGTAGCGGATGAAGTCGATGATGGTATGGAGCTCGCTGGCGACGTCGGTCACGGGGAATCTTCGGAAAACATAGGGTGACTGGCCAGTATAAGGCCGGAAAACCGTCGCGCCGGTATCATGCGCAGATGCCGAAACGTTCTCTCCTTATTCTCCTGGTGCTCGCCGTCGCCGTCGCCGGCCTGTTTGCCGGGCTCGCCGTGTTCGGCGATCGCGCCGCGCCGCCAGTGCAGACCCGCGTGGTGCAGCTGTTCCCGCAAGCGCGTGCCGTGCCGGCGTTTTCGCTCCAGCGTGGCGACGGCAGCGCCCTGACCGCCGACACCCTGCGCGGCCACTGGACGCTGGTGTTCATCGGTTTCACCCATTGCCCCGACGTCTGCCCGACCACGCTGGCGCAGCTGTCGTCGGCACAGAAGCAGTGGCGCGCATTGCCGGAGGCGAGCCGTCCGCGCCTGCTCTTCGTCAGTGTCGATCCCGAGCGGGATACGCCCAAGCAGGTCGAGGCCTATGCCCACGGCTTCAATCCCGACACCTTGGCTGCGACCGCCGACCTGAAGCCGCTGGAAGCGTTCACCCATTCGCTGTCGATGGTGTTCATGCGCAGCGAGCCGCCTGCGGGTGCGCCGGCCAATGCCTATAGCGTCGACCATTCCGCCGCGATCGTGGTGCTCGATCCGCAGGTGCGGATGGCCGGCACCATCACCCCACCCTTCGATCCGCAGGCCATCGCCGCGGACATGACCGCACTGAGCCAGTCGCACCTGGAAAAAGACGAGCAATGAGTCCGCTGACCGCACTGACCTACGTGCTGCCGCACCGGCTGCTGTCGTCGCTGGCGCGACGTCTTGCCTACTCGACCACCCCTGCGATCAAGCAGCGTCTGATCGACGCGGTGATCGCGAAATTCGGCGTCGACATGACTGAAGCCGCCGATCCCGATCCCAGGCATTACCCCAGCTTCAATGCCTTCTTCACCCGCGCCCTGAAACCGGGTGCCCGCGTCGCCGACCCCGATCCACGCGCCCTGCTGATGCCCGCCGACGGCCGCATCAGCCAACTTGGCAAGATCGTGGATGGCCGCATTTTCCAGGCCAAGGGCCAGTCATTCACCGTCGAAGAACTGCTGGGTGATGCCGAAGCCGCGCGCGCGTATCGCGACGGCTTGTTCGCCACCGTTTATCTCTCGCCGCGCGACTACCACCGCGTCCACATGCCGTGGACCGGCATCCTGCGCGACACCGTGCACGTGCCGGGACGGCTGTTCTCGGTTGGGCCGGATGCCGTCGCTTCGGTGCCGCGGGTATTCGCCCGCAACGAACGCCTCGCCTGCCATTTCGATACCGATTTCGGCCCGATGTGCCAGGTGATGGTCGGTGCGTTGCTGGTGTCCGGCGTGGAAACAGTCTGGGGCGGCGTCGAGATTCCGCCCTATGGCCACGGCATCCGCCATCGCGATTACCGCAACCGCGACATCAAGGTCGAACGCTTCGCCGAAATGGCGCGCTTCAACTATGGGTCGACCGTGATCGTGCTGCTGCCCCCCGGCGTCGCCGAGTTCGCGCCGGGATTGCAGGCGGAATCGCCGGTCAAGCTGGGGCAGCGCCTGGCGACGCTGCCCTGACCATCATTTGTCGCAGCCTTCCAGCTTGATGCTGGTTCCCGGCTTCACGATGTAGCCTGGTGCACGCAGGCCATTGGCCTTGGCCAGGGTCTTGAGTTCGCAATCGTGCTTGTCGGCAATGCGACCCAGCGTGTCGCCACGCGCAACCCGGACCATCTTCACCTTCCTGGGCTTTTCCTTTTTCGGCTCGGCCCTGGCCACCGGCTTCGGTGGAGCCGGTTTCGGTGCCGCGACCGGCTGCACGCGCGCGGCGGGATCCTGCGCCGTGGCACCCAGCCCCGATTCGCCAATCTGCGTCGACGCGGCGCTGGCCGACTGTGCCGGCTCCAGCGGACCAATGCGAACAATGGCAGCACTGGCGTTGGCGACCGTCAGCTCATGCGCCAGTTCGGCTCGACGACCGCTGGTGCAATTCCAGTTGTAGGCACGCGCCATCGCCGTGGTGCCGTTGAGCACGGTGCCGGCGGCCAACCAGGTCTCCGGTGAGTAACGCGGATTCATGTTGCGCAGTGCGCGCAGATAGCCATCGGTGCCGCGGGCGTTGCCCATGCAGATGGTCATCTCGTTGAAAGTGGTGGGTTTTTCCAGCTTGATCTGCGCCGGGCGATCGGACACGCGCGGGAAGCGCACCCCATATTCGCGTGGATGCAGGTACAACCATGCAGCAGCAATCACCATCGGCACATAGTCGCGGGTTTCCGCCGGGAACTGCGAATAGACATCTGCGTCCCAGAAGCTGCGGCCTCCGGTGGCCTGGTAGATGCGCAACGCGCGACCTTCGCCGCCGTTGTAGGCCGCCAGCGACATCTCGATGTTGTTGTTGAGCTCGGCGTAGCGTTCCCTGAAGTATTCCGCCGCTGCTTCCGCCGACATCCGCGGGTCATAGCGGGTATCGAAACCGCTGCCATCGTTCCCGAGCCCGAAGCGACGACCGGTGGCCGGCATGAACTGCAGCGGCCCGACCGCGCCCACGCGCGATCCGAC